>NYTD01000311.1 GCA_002683315.1 Deltaproteobacteria bacterium
CTTGATATTGAGCAAAATATTCTGCTTCTTCAATCGCCCAATGAGGAGCTCCCATATCTATTAAATACTCTACTTCACCGCTTTCAATTAATTCCCAAAGCCACCGTTTCATCCAACCCATCATTTTCTCCATTGTTGTTTCATTCAGTATTTATACTATACAACATACTGAACAAACAAACAAAATATAGGACATAAAAAGTCCTATTGAAGAAAGCAGATGACTCGGATATAAGACAGAATCAAACTATCGAATCCTGGAAAAATGATGCTGCAAATTCAAGAATTGGAACTCATCATGAGTACGCATACCCTGCTCCATCCCTCTTCATTTCAGCTCAATCCCAATCAAAAACTAGGGCTCGTTGGACGAAATGGTACAGGAAAGAGTACCCTACTAAAAAGTATTGTCGGAGAATATCTCCCAACAGGTGGAACGATCTTTCTTCAAGGAAATCCAAAACTTGGTTATCTCCCGCAAAATGCAGTATCTGAGTCAAAAGACTCGGTTTGGGATGAATTAAAAAGTGCTCTTATAGAACTCAATCGACTAGAGCAAGAAATTCAAAATCTTGAGATTACAGCTCCATCAAGTACAAAACTTGTGGAAAAAATGGAACAATTCCGCATTATGGGAGGGTATCAAATTGATGAAACGATTGGAAGCACACTTCATGGTCTCGGGTTTTCACAATCTGATTGGCATACCCCCTGTTCTTCTTTTTCTGGTGGTTGGCAAATGCGGATCGCACTCGCAAAACTTCTTATTTCCAACCCTGATATAGCCATACTTGATGAGCCGACCAATCATCTGGATATCCATGCCAGAAGCTGGCTTGCACAACATTTATCACAAAGTTCAAGTGCTCAGATTATCGTAAGCCACGATCAATACTTTCTGGATCAAATTGTCGATAGCATATTGGAAATTAGAAACAAAGAATTACACATATACAAAGGTAATTTTTCTTACTTTATTCAAAACCGAAGCCAACGGATTGAATCGGAACAATCTGCCTTTGAAAAACAACAAAAAGAAAGAGCACACCTCCAAAACTATATTGATCGATTTGGAGCTAAGGCTACAAAAGCCAAACAGGCACAATCCAGACAAAAGAAACTAGAAAAAATGAACGTAATTGAGCAGCCCATTCAGCTCAAAAAGGAAGCCAGTATTCACTTCACTTTTCCTAAGTCATCTACCGAACTGGTCTTTGGTTTTAAAAATGCTGACATAGGATGGGAATTACCACTGGTCCACAATTGTTCTTTTCAATTGCGTTCGCATATGAAACTCGCACTTGTTGGGGCAAATGGGTGTGGAAAAAGTACTCTCCTTCATTCTTTATCTGGAAATTTGCCACTTTTAAAAGGAAATCGGATGTTTGGAAGTGGTGTCCGTCTTGGTGTATACGCACAAGATGTCGCAGCACAATTACCCAAAGATCATACGCCTATTAGTCATCTGAGCAATCGATACTTTCACTGTACACTAACCAAAATCCGATCGACCTTGGGCTCACTTGGTCTTTCTTCCGAGAGTCATGAAAAATCTATCTCCGTCTTGTCTGGAGGTGAAAAAGCAAGAGTTGTGCTCGCAGATCTTATTTTGGGAGAGTACAACACTCTATTTTTAGATGAGCCAACAAACCACCTCGATATCGAAACAGCCCATGCACTCATTGAAGGATTGAAAAGATTTGAAGGATGTATTCTTCTTGTCAGCCATGATAGAAGACTCATCGAACAGGTATCAACCCATCTGGGCTCCATTCAAGATCAGACTCTTCTTATCCATGAAGGGATACAACCATCTTGGCTAACCCCACAAAAAACTGGATCACAAAAATCAACAGAGCCCAAAAAGGAAAATAAACTTGACTACCAAGAACGACGAAGAAAATCCAACCAACGAAAAAAACAAGAAAAACAGATTCGCATATTAGAAGATGAGATATCACAGATAGAGCTCCAGCAAGAGCTCCTTGATCAAAAGATGATTGAAATGAGCACAGACTATGAACAGATACAAAAACTAGCCAATGAACAACAGAAAATTGAAGAGTCTCTAATGGAAAAAATGGAACAATGGGAAGAACTTAGCCTTATACTATCTGAAGAATGATGTAATTGATACACATCATCTGTCATGATCGTATTTGCTACTGCGGTATCTGAGAGAGTTCTTCACAACTTGGAACGCAAAATTCTTCAATATTAAACTTTCCGGAAATAAAGCTCGACAACAAGGGATTGACATCGATCATTTCACTTGGGCCAGATGATCGTATTCCTGCAATTGAAACAATATAAATATTGTTATTGGGGAATGCCTGTGCAGGAATATCGACTGTCGTCACATATTCTATGTCTTCGGATAGCGTGATTCCACCTGGATGTGCAAACTCATAAAGAGACTCTACATCTGTAGGGCGTTTTTCATATGTAATTTCACCAGTATCGGCACGAATCACAACAATGATGGTTTCATAGAATTCCTGCCCCGTAAGATCGATGGTAATATTGGTTCCCAGCGTGTGATTGCTCGGTAGAGAATACTCTGGAGCAAGAGGAACCGATATACTGAGCTGGTGTGGGACTTGTGCATGTGTGATATCCAGCGTTGCGACCTCACCCTCAGCATACAACAAGCCATTTTCAGAAGTAGCAACATACGCTCCAGGCTCTCCTGACTCTAATATGGGCAAGTCTTCCATGCTTCCTGCAGAGAAGAATACATCTGCCCGAGAAATAGGATTGGCACTAAGCTCATTGCTAATATCTGCAGATGCCAAGTATAATGTGAGATTGGCATTGTCTCCAAACTCGGTTTCTGAAATATCAAAAAAAGGTGAGTTCATATCTTCGACACCAAGATAAATTCCACCAGCAACAAAACCATTGGTAATATCTTCGATATCCTCTAATTTCTCTTGTAAAACATCACATCCAAATAGAACGGAAAGTAAGGGTAAGTAGCGCATTTTTTTCTCCATGTACACGAAGGACTTGACAAAAGGAACAACAACAGATAATACATGTTGTTCTTTTTATTACGAGGTATATCATGGCAAGCTTAACCCAAACTACAAGATTTCGTCGTGCACTCCGCAAAAAAAATGCAGGAAGAAAACGTAAAAATCGTCTGGCGCTTCACGGAACAACACCTGTTTTTCCTATTCATACGGAAGAAGCAGACAAAAATGCACCCAACGAAGCAAAACCAACCAAAAAATAATATTTTTATCGTTGTTGCAAATGGGCTTCCTCTTCGGAAGCCTATTTTGTTTTCTGTCCATATCTCATACGAATTTTAATCCCTCTTTTTTCAGGATTTGATCCCAAAAATCAGTCGCGTATTACGATCTGTGTGACGAGTTAAGTCATGAATACCAATGCCTCGGATATCTGCAATGTATTGTGCTGTATGCTTAAGATAACAAGGTTCGTTTCGTTTACCTCGATGTGGTTTTGGAGTTAAAAATGGAGAGTCTGTTTCAATCAGAAGTCTTTCCAATGGAACTTTTCGTGCCACCTCTTTCATACTGTGTGCATTCTTGAAGGTCACGATCCCCGGAATCGATATGAAACCTCCTTTATTCACAATCTCATACATGTGTTGTACTGAATTCGTGAAACAATGGTACAACACATAATTGGTCTCAAATGCACGATGAGTACACAATATAGAGAAAACCTCTCCTTTACTCTCTCGATCGTGAATGATAATGGGACGCTGTAATTCCTGTGCCCAGTGGATCTGAAGTGTAAAACATGCTCTTTGGATCTCAGGGGCTATCGGATTTCGAAAATAATCAAGTCCCATTTCACCCAATGCTACAATATGATGACTGTCAAGTAACGATCTATATTGCTCAATTACACCTCTTTCTGTCGTAGCTTCAAGAGGATGAATCCCCACCGTCGCTGAGACATCACGATGTTTTATGGAGAGTTGAATCGCTCTTTTACTCCCTTCCAATCCAGAACCCGAACCAATTGTAACAAAATGATCAACATCTGCTCGACGAGCTCGCTCTAGAACAGCCTCTATATCTGCTTCGCTGCCATACATGGAGGGATCCAAGTGACAATGAGAATCAATCATCTCCTTTGCACCATCGGTAAAAAAAGCAGTCGATGTGCTTTTGCAAGGAATGATTCCAGCAACAAAGAACCATTGACATGAATACGCAGATCTTTTCGTATCTGCTCAATATGAACAAACAGTTTTGAAAGCAGTACTGGGTTGTGATGAAACTTCACAAGACGGTCACGCACATCTTCATGGTATAATGGAAGTGGTGAATCAAATGCAAGAACCACCCAATCTCGAAGTAATGTAGAGATTATATCAAGCAGCAATATTAGCGATGGGAGCCAAACTTGTTTCGAACCACTACAAAAAGAAGCCACCCACTTTATCTGTGCACTATCTCCTTTTTGAATAATCATCAAAAATTCATCTCGTAACGTACACCACTCCTCTTTATCTTCCATCATCTGAAGCGCAAAACCCGGCGCCCCTTCACTGAGAATGGGAATACTACCAGAATCAGAGGTGTTTTGATTTTGTGCAATCCAAGAAGCTAAATCTTCTCTTGGAACAGGACGAAAACGAATCCGCTGCACACGCGAACGTATGGTGGGAAGAAGTTGATCTGCAAAATCACAAATCAAGACAAACATCGTAGAGGAAGGTGGTTCTTCAAGGGTTTTGAGAAGCGCATTGGCCGCCTCAATACGCATAGCCTCTGCAGGATCAATCACTACCACTCTTTTACGAGCTCTGGCGGGATGAACCTGAATATTCGCAATCAATGTTCGAGCTTGCTTCACAGAAATAACTCTGGTTATTTTTTCTGGGTCATACCCAACAACAACAATGTCTCCATGATCTCCTTTCTCTATCATCCTACAAGACCAACAGGAGCCACATGGCCCTTGAGAACGAATATGAGGCTCAGCAAGACAATTGATCAACTTTGCAAGCCACAACGCATGCAGATGCTTTCCAACCCCAATCGGGCCCTCAAAAAGAAGACAGTGATGAAGTTGTCCAGAATTTGATAGCCTCAACAACCTATCTCGTATATCTTTATTTCCAATTATATTATTTACCATAAACACCATTTAACATCTACAGGAGTCTTCTCATGTTTTGTTTCCTTTTTTTGTCCTCTACCGTCCAAGCCGATGAATACTATCATTTTGACAGCATAGCTATCAAGAGCAAAGGATTTATGGAAGCCTCCAAAATCAGTATGGATCGCTCTCAATCTCTCACGGAAGATCTTGAATCTCAAAAAAGACTCAGCAAAAAAATTCGAGAAACATCCAGTATGCTTTCCTCTCAAGATCTTTCCAAATGGGATCTCGTTATATCCAACGCCTACGAAAAAAATGCAATGGCAAGCCAAGAATTCCTAAATTCATTTGTAATGGATTATAGTGGTCATTATGAAAATCATACCGGAAATTACTTAAAAGCACATCCAAAAGCTGTCTCTTGTAAGCCAAGTCCCTTTGGGAACTCATGTAAAGGAACCGATATCAGTGAGAGCATTGCTAAAAAACTCGATGCCAACGAAGAATTACAAAAAGGGATTGACGAAGTCATGGCTCGTACGTGGCCCAAAACATCCCTCCCCAGTAAACAATTCCCAACGATTGCACTCACAGGAACAGAGCACTTCATCTCTTTGGATATATTTGCTCAATCACTCTTTGGAAAAAAAATCGCCGGTCACCATAAATGGTATGAGCAGCAATACCAAAAACTAGACACCAACGCAGAGCAAGGAAAGAAAGCAGCAAAAGATTTATATCAAGAGTTTGAAAGCAGACTGCAACAAGACAAACAGACAATTGAAAAGGCACTCAAAGTGCTAATCAAAAAAAGAAAGAAGAAAGATCCTCGATACCTATCTTTGGGTTACTGTGGGAACCCTGCTGAAACAGGGGGATGTGCTGGAAAAGACATCACGCAAGAAGTCTTAAAAGAAATCATTGAGTACAAAAAATCTAAGAAAATCATTCTAAAGGCACAATAGACTCTCTCCAGTCAAGATACGCGCCCACCAAAAATATCGAACCACATACCACAAGCCGCACATCTTGACTATATACGATATCATGGATTTCTTGAAAATCATACATGGGTGTTGATTGCACGCGAAAATCTGCACAAAGGCTAGATAATTCTTGTGCTGGTATCGCTCTGGGGTGTTCCGCCGCAAAGGTAAATATTGTATCAAAATGAGATGCGAGTGAAAGAATCATACTTCGTATGTCTTTTTCTCGAGAGGCACCAAATACCAATACCTTAGGCCTTTCATCTTGTACACTCATCAAATATGCCCCAAGCATTCTCGCACCAGCCTCATTATGAGCACAATCAACTAATACATTCGAATCGATCCACTGAAGCCGACCCGGATACCTCACTTTTTCAAGCCCATGAACGATGTCAGTTTGTGCCACAGGAAAATATCTCTCTATTAACTGGAGCGTGCAAACTGCGATGGAAACATTTTCATATTGATGTGATCCGAGAAGAGGAACAGGATAACTACGCTCTGAATCTTCCAAAAATTGTATCTGAACGCGATCTCCTGCTGGATGAACACGGATTTCTTTTCCTAGAGTATACAGAGCCGAAGATTGCTCCTGTGCAACCAAACGAATGGTACGAAGTGCTTCAGGAGAGAGAGAGCCTGCTATAACTGGAATGTTCTCTTTGATAATTCCTGCTTTTTCCGCAGCAATACTTGCATCATCATGACCCAACAGTTCTGTATGGTCGAGTGAAATACTCGAAATAATACTGATCAACGGAGTAAGAATATTTGTGGCATCAAATCTCCCTCCAAGACCAACCTCAACAATCGCAATATCCACCTTCTCATTTGAGAAATATTGCAAGGCAACAGCCGTAAGAATCTCAAAGTGTGTCAAAGGGACTTCATCAAGAATCTGCAATTCTTTGGACATCCATTCCTGCGCTTTTTTGTATTGCTCTATTAATAAAATATCAAGCTTCTCATCACTTATGGGTGCATTACCAACACAAATCCGTTCATTAACATGTTGCAGATGTGGAGAGGTGTATGCTCCAACTCGATAACCGGCTTGATGTAAGCATGACTCCAGCATCCGAACAATGGAGCCTTTACCATTGGTTCCCGCAA
>NYTD01000312.1 GCA_002683315.1 Deltaproteobacteria bacterium
AACACACACAATATCTTAGCAGAAGAATGTGGTTTGAATATTCAAGATGATGTCGTTCAAGGAGCACATCTATTTGAACAACAAACCCAACTCCTTATGCAGCATGCATGGGAAGACTTTCAAGAGATAGAAAGAAAGGGTGGAATTATCTCCATGCTTCACAATGAAACACTACAAAAGAAGATACATATTGAATTCCAAAAAAGAAAAAGCTGGATATCTTCTGGTGCACTTCCGATTGTTGGAACAACACACTTCCCACAAGTCGAAGCCAAACCAACGATTATACAACCCGATCTCTCAAAAGAAGAAAAGAAAGTGGAAGAATACATCTGGTCTCGAGGAGAAGGGCCTACCATTGGGGGTTCAGGGGTGGGAAGCTATCTCAGTCAACTTCACTCTGGAGCTACGCGCTTTGAAATCGATCAAGGCTTATTTTTTCGTAGTGAAATAACAACAGCTCCTCTATCTAATCGTCCTGATGCTCTCCCTTTTGAAGAATTGCGCGCAAAACAAGAGAAAACAATTCCTCTTGTTCTTTTGGGAGAAGAACGTCAATGGAGTGCTCGTGCTCAATTTGCTCAGCAAATGCTTCTCAGTGGAGGTATTGTCGCACAAAGAATCCCATTTGAAGAATACAATCCATCCTCTCCTCATCGTTTTGTTGTTCTTTGTGGTGCAGATTCGGATTATGCTCAGGCTCTTGTACAATTACGAGAATACAAGTGTTCTGTCATCTTGGTCACCCCCAAAACCAACGAAGATGCGTGGGGATTCATGCATCAACAGTGCGATCGTCTCACACTCCTAAAATGTATCCACACGGAGGCTTCATGATTCCAGATTTTTCTACTCTCTCTCTGGCCTCTCTTCTTAAGCAACACGACTCCCAACAACCAAAAGAACATGAAGGAGGATACCCAGGGCTCCCCCCATTCGTACGTGGTCCATATACCACCATGTACGTAGGAAGGCCATGGACGGTGCGTCAGTATGCAGGATTTTCTACTGCCGAGGACTCTAATGCTTTTTATCGACGAAATCTCGCAGCAGGTCAAAAAGGACTATCCATCGCTTTTGATCTGGCCACGCATCGCGGGTATGACTCTGATCATCCTCGTGTGGTTGGTGATGTCGGGATGGCAGGTGTTGCCATTGATTCCATTTTGGATATGGAAGTTCTCTTTGATGGGATTCCACTTGACAAGATGAGTGTTTCGATGACGATGAACGGTGCTGTTCTTCCCATAATGGCACTCTACATCGTCGCTGCAGAAGAACAAGGTGTTCCCAAAGAAAAACTCAGTGGTACCATCCAAAACGATATCCTCAAAGAGTTCATGGTACGAAACACCTATATCTACCCTCCCGCTCCTTCTATGCGTATCATTGCAGATATCTTTGCATACACAGCACAGAACATGCCGAAATTTAACTCCATCTCCATCTCGGGATACCATATGCAAGAAGCAGGAGCCACACCCGCTATTGAACTTGCATACACTCTTAGTGACGGTTTGAGCTATATTCGTGCAGGAATTGAGGCTGGACTCGAGATCGATGCTTTTGCGCCAAGACTCTCCTTCTTTTGGGGGATTGGAATGAATCCTCTCATCGAAATCGCCAAATTACGTGCGGGACGATATCTTTGGTCAGAAATTGTTTCGCACTTCAACCCCAAAAACCCAAAATCTATGACTCTGAGAGCCCACTGCCAAACTTCCGGATGGTCTCTCACAGCACAAGACGTTTATAACAATGTCACTCGTACTGGACTTGAAGCTCTTGCAGCCGTCATGGGACATACCCAATCGCTCCACACCAATTCACTTGACGAAGCTCTTGCCCTCCCTACTGATTTTTCCGCTCGAATTGCGCGCAATACACAACTTCAGCTACAACTTGAATCAGGTCTGTGTAAAACCATCGATCCGTGGGGTGGGTCAAAATTCGTGGAGGAATGTACAGAAAAACTGATCGAGCAAGCTCGTGTACTAATGGAGGAAATAGAGCAACGAGGAGGAATGCCCAAGGCGATCGCACAAGGGTACCCCAAACTAAAAATAGAAGAATCCGCAGCAATAACCCAGGCCAAAATAGACTCAAAACAACAAATAATTGTTGGGGTTAATCGATATATTCTCAAAGAAGAAGCGCACATTGATACGCTTTCTGTAAACAATAACGAAGTTCGAAACGCTCAGCTCAAACGTCTGGAACAACTGCGTTCACTACGTGACGAAGATAAAACCCAAAAAGCACTGGCTTCGCTCACACAAGCGGCTCATAGTGGAGAAGGAAATCTTCTGTCTTTAAGTGTTGATGCTGCACGAGCAAGAGCAACTGTGGGAGAAATGTCCCTTGCACTAGAACAAGCTTTTGGGCGTCATCAAGCATCAACACAAGGGCTGAAAGGAGTATATCGTTCCGCTCTCGGCGCACAAGAAGAAAAAGTAGACAAGATTCGTGCCCGTGTCGATGCATTCATAGAATTGGATGGTCGACGTCCTCGTATTCTAATTGCAAAGATGGGACAAGACGGTCATGACCGAGGTCAAAAAGTCATTGCTGCCGCCTTTTCAGATATGGGATTCGACGTAGATATCGGTCCACTATTTCAAACTCCAGAAGAGACTGCACGACAAGCCGTAGAAAATGATGTTCATGTTGTTGGTGTAAGTTCCCTTGCCGCAGGACATCTCACATTGGTTCCCGCTCTGAAGCAAGCACTTGCCAATGAAGGACGCTCTGATATTCTCGTCGTTGTTGGAGGAGTCATTCCTCCAAGCGACTATAATGCCCTCTACCATTCGGGCGCGGCGGCTATATTTGGACCAGGAACAGTCATTATGGATGCTGCGCACGATCTCCTTGCGCAATTGGAGAAAGAACTTGCCTAATCGACTGAGTATTCAAGAGTATAAACAAGGAGTCCTAAATGGAGAACGTTCTGTGCTCGCTCGTGCAATTACACTGGTTGAGAGTCAAAGATCTGTAGATAGAAAACTGGCACAAACATTAATACAAAGTATCGTTCCACATACAGGACATTCCTTCCGAATCGGTGTCAGTGGTCTCCCGGGAGTTGGAAAATCAACTCTTTTGGATGCTCTTGGGATGCTTCTTATTGACAAGGGGCATTCAGTTGCTATTTTGGCTGTAGATCCGTCAAGCAATATGGGAGGAGGAAGCATCTTGGGCGACAAAACCAGAATGCATCGCCTTTCTCATGAACCCAACGCATATATTCGTCCTTCTGCATCAGGATCAAGTTTGGGCGGTGTCGCTCAAAAAACACGAGAATCAATCTTGCTATGTGAAGCAGCCGGATTCGACATCATTATTGTCGAAACGGTCGGCGTAGGCCAATCAGAAGTCGAAGTTTCCAATATGGTAGACTGTTTTCTCGCTCTCATGCTTCCTGGAGGAGGAGATGAACTTCAAGGGATCAAGAAAGGAGTTCTAGAACGAGCTGATATTATTGTTATCAACAAAGCCGACGAAGAACGTTTAATGCTTGCACGAGGCACATTAAGAGAACATAGAGCAGCTCTTCACTATCTACGTCCTCGACATCCAACTTGGAAACCTGTTGCGATGATGACAAGTGCGATAACTGGTATGGGTCTTGAAGAATTATGGAGAACCATACAAGAGCATAAACAGACTCTTATCTCTTGCGGAGCACTCAAAGAACTACGATCTGAGCAGCAAAGATTATGGATGTGGAGACTCATAGAAGATGGGCTTCGCGATCGTTTTTTTGAACATCCGATCATCCAAAACCTACTTCCTAGATATGAGCAAGAAGTTCAACAAGGAATACGTCTACCTACACAAGCATCCTCACTTCTTTTGGCCTCTTTTTTTCAAGAGGAACACGACCATGTGTACCCACAACGGATTACAAATATAAAAAGTAATTCTTCGCATGAGGATAGATAATGGGAGAAAAAACGAAAATGGATGTCTTGCGGTCATTTCGGGGTACCATAGTAGATTTTCATCTATTAGATGAAACTACACTCTCTCTACAATACAGCTCTTTTTTTGCTGGAACTCCTTTATTTATAGAATATGCAGAAATCATGAACGATTTTCTTGAAGGAGAAGATCTCAATGGGATCGCTGATCTGAAAGAAATAGATATGGATACAGGCCGCATTGTGTATCGTCTTGAGACAAACTATGCAATGACCGAGCTTTTGGCTCGGTCTCCACGCTCCTTCTCAACAAAAGCTTCCATAGAGCTTCTCATTAAATGCACAGATATCCTCATCATAACTGGATATGCAGCCTCTATTTCCGGCATAGAAAACCATGGAAATCTATCCTTTGATACCATATGGGTTAACCAAAGTGGAAACGTGCAACTCGTAAATTATGGCATGGCACAATTTGATCTTCTTGCCTATCAACGTGGTGACATCGAAGAACCGAGCGCCTCATCTTGTCTATTTGCTCCACCGGAACGATTTGGTTGTACACAAGAAGATCCTACAAGCGATATCTTTTCACTTGGACAAATATTATTTTCTCTTCTCACACGCCAATACCTCTATCAAGGAAACACACAGGAGATTATCGCACAGGCTAAATCTGGAATTCCTCATACCAATCTTTTGCAGTACAATTTCCCAGAACCGCTTATCCCTATCTTCCAACAATGCTTAAATCCCAATCCTTATGAACGTTTTGGAGATTTTGATGCTCTTCATGATGCTTTATTAGAAATTGATATAGATTCTCTTGAAGGAGCCTCATTGGAAGAAGAGATCACTGCTTTCTTGAAACAAAAAGAAAAAGCTCCGACCCTACCTGTCCATAATGAAGAGGAAGAGCTCAGACGTATAGAACAAGCCGAAGCTCGTTTGCTAGCAGAAGAAGAACGACTCAAAATCCTAGCAAAAGAAAAAGAAGAAAAGGCTCTTCACGAAGAAGAAATCCGAAAAAAACAAAGAGCAGAAGAAGAGAGAATACGAAAAGAAAAAGAAGAAAAGGAACAACTTCGCCTACTAGAAGAAGAAGAACAAAAAATCTTGGCTTTGGAAAAAAAAATCAATACACGTGAGGCAAAACCTCTCGCTGAAGACTGGCAGCAAAAAGGGGAAGAATTTGCTCGGAATATCCGAATAAAAATAGATCTTTTATCTCAAGAATATCATCAAGATCACATATTTGTCATGTCGTTAACGACCATAGAAGTTGATCTACTTCCCTTTGCCGATGAAAAAAACAAGGATTGGTTCCATCGGTTACAAGACTTAGATGCTCGCCTAACACAAGAGCATCGTCAAGCTCAGATTCGACAAGAAGAAGTTCGAAAAGCGCAAAAAGAAGAAGAAGAGAGAATACAACAAGAAAAAGAAAAAAAAGAGCAACAAAAGAGAGAAAGAGAGCAAGAGCGAATTCGTAAGGAAAAAGAAGCACAAGAGGAGATTGTACGACAAGAAAGAGAAGCAGAGCAACAAAAACTGCGAGAAGAACAAGAGAGAATTCGTGTCGAAACCCATGCCCAAGAAGTTTCTGATTCATTAATACAAACACTAAAAGAAGCCAAACAAAAGCATACCAACAATCGAAAGTATCAACGCGCCCTTGCTATGATCGATGTGGATCGTTTTCAACTTGATGACGAATCATTTCAACAGTGGCTAAAAAGACTGAATCTTCTCAAAGAAAAATGTCGTGATTTACAAGAAGAGGCGCAATCCAAAGCCGAAGAAGAGAAGGAACATGCAAAACAAAACGAACGTAAAAATCACCTTTTCAACGTCCTTGAACAGGAAAAGCTTCAAGATACATTCTTTGAAAAATTCATCCAACAGTCAAAAGAACAAGTAGAAAAAAAGGCCGAAGAGTCCTCCAAAAATTGGGGAGTTCGCCTTGATGCTATAGAAAACGAGTTCGCCACGCAAAAAAAACAAGCTTTGGAACGTATAAAAGAAGAAAAGAGGAGAAAAGAAGAACGAGAAGCAGTACGTCAATACGCACAAGGTTTTTGTTTCAGTCTTGACGATCTCATTGAGAAATACCCAAATGATGAACAACTCAAACGGGATTGTATGGGTCTCAAAGAAGAAGCACAAGAACCACAAAGTGAAGAATCTACGTGGTGGAGAGATAAGATATCTGATCTGGAAACAGAAAGAGAAGCATTTGAACGAATGGCGAAACAAAGAGCAGAAAACGAAAAAAACCGACAAGAAAAGCTCTCTGTTATTCGAAAAGAATCTCAACGAACCATCATGAAAATCGATGCTTTTTTACAACGATATCAAGATGACCTCACTTTTCAAAATTCGCTACAAGCACTCAAAGAGAAAGCACAAACAGAACTCTTTGAACCAAGTGAATGGCAAGCTACACTACGGTATGTCGAAAAAGACCTCGACACACATGTAGAAGAAGCACAAGAAAGAGTTATTGTGCTTTCTCTTTGAGTGCTTGTAGCGAATTTTGAAAAGTGAGGTCATCTTGATATCGTTGTA
>NYTD01000313.1 GCA_002683315.1 Deltaproteobacteria bacterium
AGCCAGGGGTCTTGTTATGGCTCCAAGCTGACTATAGTTTGTATCGTCTTGGTTATGTTGAGCGTAATTCACAGATGGATATTTCTTCATTAGGAGATGTTTTATACAAGTTGTGGGAACAAGCTTCTATTATTCGACTGTGGAGGAAGAACAGTGCGAATCAAGATATATTGAAGACGTTTATTGATTATCAAGGAAAAGGAAAAGTGTTGCTTATCGAGGCATGCAGCGATGGAAGTACATTATTTCCAGCTATTTCCTCTACGTTACGATTGGAAGCTTTGATTTCAGGAAGTTGTTCGCTTAAAGATTCGATTCATGAGATATCGTCTAATTTGTATGTGATACCGGGTAGTCCTTTTTCTGGAGCAGAAGAGTCCAAAAAGATACAATCAATAATTCGGCAGTTATCGCGAAAATTTCCTTATCTTTTGGTTATACAAGACAAAAGAACAGCCCAGCAAAAAGATGAGGTACATATCGTTCTGGAAAATGATGGTTCTGTAAAAGTATTGGATGCTGAATCATCCTAAGTTGATGATTCGGAAGAAAGATTGTTTTGAATATAATCGGAGCGTGATTAGAACACTTTCTTCAAAATGATATCTTAGAAAAGATTCTTTATTGTACAATATGCAAAAACATTATCTGAAAGCATTTTGAGTAAGTAGCATTGTATATATTGTGATATCAGCAGACCTTGGTTAGTAAGTATGATGATTTATCAATCATGTATTTGTATCATCTAGATACAAAACCTCTGTTACTATAAAAAACGATTATGAAAGAAGAGATATACGTTCTGATGGAGATACATCAAATATCGATATTATTATGCCAAAACATGAAGCAGAGTCTTTATGCTTCTTGTATTCTTAACTCGCGATCCGTTTATGAGATAAGAATATGATGAATGTTTATTTTTTTTGGATGTTGTTGTGCTGCATTCCTAATTCCGTTCGTCAAGAATATTTAGACGAAGAGTTGTGGAAAAAAAGCTCAAAAAAAGCAGAGATTGACTATTACTTCACAGAAGTAACCCCAAGAAATTTTCAAGAAGTTTTCTCAGATGCAGAAGAACTTTTTTCGGAGAAATGTATATGGAATCTTGAGGATATTGACACCAGTCCCTACATCTATCGACTTGGGATTGGAGATGAAGTGATGATCAAAGTGAATGCCATTAGTGGTGATCCGAAGTATTTTTCTCAGTTTGGTCGAGACTTGGTTCATATTCTACCAGAGACAAACGTTGAGAGCATTCTTTCTTCATATAAGGTAAGTACTGATGGATACTTATCGTTACCGTATATCGGGAAAATTCAAGCGGAAGGAATGACCACCTCTCAGATAGAGCAGTTGCTCATACAAAAGATATCTATTTTATACAATGAGGCTTTTGTAGAGGTCAAATTGTTTAAGTACTTGAGTAAGTGGGTGGAAGTTGTTGGAGCTGTCAACAGCATGAGTCGTATTCCCATTGACTCGGCTCCAATGACAGTTCAACGCGCGCTTGTTGAAAGCAAAGGAATTGCTAAGGAAGCGGACTTAAGAGAAGCTTTTATCCAGAAAGAGGATGAGAAAGTACCTGTCGATCTGTATGCTCTACTATATGAAGGCGAGCAGCGTTTTAACTATAGAATGGAGCATGGTGATGTTCTTGTTATTCCAGAAACGAAAAGAGATCGAATATTTTTGACGGGAGAAGTCGTAACTCGTCGTGTAGTAGAAACAGATTTTCATCAATATTCTCTTAGCGATATTTTGGTTACAGACAAAGACTCGATCAGTGTTACATTCAACAACAGTAAGAATATGGTCTATGTTCTTCGGTCAAGGGGATTACGAAAAGAATTGAGTCTTTGCCCTTCTTATCTTGATCCAGACAGGCCTATTATTCAAGTTTTTAAGTTTGACTTACGAATGCCTCAGATGTTGATGATTGCAAGTAGCTTTCAGCTACAACATCGTGATATTGTATATGTATCCACCAGTACGAGTCAGATGTGGCGTAGAACTCTTGATCTACTATTTCCGTCATCAATACTTCCATTTGTTTCACCTTTTGTTAATCCTACTACCTATGCAGACTAATAGCCAAAGCGAGTACGAAGACGAACAGTCGATGTCGATGGAAGTATCGGCGTCGGAGGTGTTGGAGTTTCTGCGCCTTGGTGATGCCATCGATATTTTGCTCTACTATTGGTGGGTTATGTTGATCGGTAGTGCAGTAGGAGGAGGGTACTTTTTTGCAACTTCTCTTGAACCGGATGAATTTTCCATTCGAACAAGACTGCGTCTTCGATATATTCAATCATCACAACAGGACAGCACGGAAAGCATTATGATTGATAGAGAGGCGCAAGATGCGGTTTCGCCAAATCTCATCAAAGAGGCCATTCAAAATCTCCGGCATTACACTTTGATCGAACCCATTGATAATCTGGAGCAAAAAGTATCATATTGGTCTTATAGAAGTGAAGGGGAGGGTAACGATGCGTTTGAAAAAACAGATAAGTACTGGCTACCTTTATCTGTTTTTGAAGTAGAAGAAGAAAAAGGTGTTTATGAGATTCACTTAGATGCAGATACATTCACCTTGTATAAGGAGAGTGGTGCTGAGATTCTGAAAGGTACTGTTGGTGAAATAAGTGAGGGTGGAGGAATTCGCATTCAGGTCGATGAAAATCTGAATTTTATACCTCAGCGTTATCGGATTAAATATCGTTCCTCTCAGTATTTGGGAGAATGGTTTGCTCGGAAATTAATAACCAAGACATCTGGTGGTGCTGGTGCTGGAGGAACCATCGATATTTTTATGTCCGCATATGACAAAGCTTTTGTATGTTCCATGCTTGATCAAATAACCATGTTACACATTCAACAGACAGACAAACGCCTAAGATCAAGTCTGTTTGATAACATCGAAGATAAAAAAGAAGAAAGAGAAGCGAGGAGGATTAAGTTAGAAGAACAAGAAAGCGAATTAAAGCGACTTCAAATAGAAAATCTTGCCTCTGGAAGTGGAGCATCAAGTGCTAAGGAACTAAAAGAAAAGTCTAAAAACGTAATCGCAGCGGTTAACCGCCTTGAATCAAAACGAGATAAACTTCTAAAAAGACACAAAGAGATGCTGACTATTTTTTCTCCTCGTCATCCCAATGCGATTCGAGCAGCTGAAGCCATTCAGACAGTAGAGCTTCAAATTGAAGAGCAAAAATCATCCATTCGTTCCAATCCTATGGTGTTGTTGGATATTGAAAAGTTAGAGGTGAAAATTAAAGAGAGTAAAAAAGAAGTACAAGCGATTGATGAAGAACTTATAAAATTAGAATCAAAATATAAAATTTCAGCGAATTATCTCTCTGTCGCACACGAAGCCAAAGTATTGAGCAAAGAATATTCTTCAGGTGTGGTCAACAGTGTATTTGTTGGTGTCTTTATAGGTTTTTTTACAAGTTTTATTGGAATCTTTATCTTTGATGTCGTCCAAGATAAGGGTGCATCAGAAGAAGATCTAGAGTCTGAATATTCGGAAGTTCAGTTAGAGTCAGAATCTTATGTTGTACAGCAAAATATCGATCATGACGAAGGAAACTCATTCGATTTGGATTACCCTTTTCCCAGTTTGAATGGAGGGGTCAATCTTGTCCCTGAACAAAAGATATCTGCTATTAAAATTCAGCATCAGTACGTAGGAGATTATGGTTTAATTCGGGCCGATGATTTGGAATCAGAATCGCGATATGAACCATCTGAAGAATTATCTATGGATGAGTCCTTCTATCAAGTAAACGACAATGAGCTTGAGCTTTATTCTGTTCAAGACTATTCGATGGAGCTTCCATCAGCAGATATCGGACAAAGTCAACTGGTGCCTATGGATCAAAGAGAGCAGATCTCTTTGCTCTCCAAAACTGTATTTAGTGCAGAAGATTTAAATGCCTGGATACGAAAGGTCGTAAAAAAGAAAAAATCCAAGGTAATTGGTGTGGTAAATTTTTCTGATATGGACATCACATCAACTTTGTGTACACTTCTTAAAAAAAATCACAATAAGAGACCCTCCATTCTTATCGATGCTGATGAAGATGGGGCTTCAGTAAGTCATCGATTTCGTTTGCAAGAGATTGCTGGTTTTTGGGATGTAATGGGGGGAGATGTTCCTCTAAAAAAGACTCTAAAGCGATCTCCTTTGGGATTCATCATTCCTGTAGGGCAACATAGTGACGGAACGGAAGATCTTTTTCGTTGGAGAAGGATGGGTGAAACGCTGCTTGATAAATTCGGATGCTTGATCATTAGCTATCCTCCTTCTCGTTGGAGAGATATGTGCGGAATATTGTCTCAAGAGCAAGATATTTTTGTTTTACAAGATGATTGTAGCTTGTATCATGTTGTAAAAACATTAGAAGAAGATGCTATTCCAGAAGATCATGTGTCTTCTGAAGAAGTAAAATGGGCTCCGCAACTCCTGTCTCAGATAGTAAACGAAAAAGAATTTGGACAGCATATCTATCAGATATTCAGAGAAGAAGATCCCAATCAAGTCATTGGTTTTGTGAATCAGTCAGGTCTTTCGCTTCGGTCAATCTTTTCTGCGATGCGTGGATATAGTAAATCCAAACGACCATGTGTTTTTGTAGATGCAGAAAGTGATTCCTCTATTCTAACAGAGACACTAAAGCTGTCAGGAGTTCAGGGTTTTTGGGAGGTTATGCAAAAAAAGATTCAGCTTAAAAAGTCCCTGCTTCAGACTTCACTTGGTTTTTATACGATTCCGCAAGGGAACTATAAAAAAGAGGGGCTGTATATTTTTTCTCGGTTTGCTCGTATGCTTGGCGTATTACAAGCTAAGTTTGATTGGACGATTATTCAGTATCCATCTGAAGATGACGAGTGGAGAAAGTTGGTACAAGATTCCAATACTGCTCAGATTTTATTCTTTATTTCTGAAGAAGGAAATCTATATGTGGTCGATGTAGATCCAAAGAATTCGGTTGATAATTTGAAGTTTTCGTGAGGGTTCAAACATTGAAAAGATGTTTCATATGTACATTTTAGAATGAGGTATAGATCAACATCCCCTATTCGTCGGTAAGGCGAATAATATTTGGATCTGTGAGCACACGTTGTTGAACATCAGCCTCTTTTATACCTTGTTTTGCGTATTTTCGACCCAACGCATTGTTGTTGTAGTCCATTTTATGATCAAATTCACTGTTGCTCTCTGCACCGATTTCGTGTGCATCTGTAACTTCTTTTGCAAAAAGCTCATCATATTCTTTGGTAAGCAGAAAATTCCATAATACATGTCGATATGCATCTTCGGGAAAATTAGCCTGTACGGCAAGTTTGGCCGCAGTATTTTTTGCATACTTTTGAATCCGAAGAAGTGAAGCTGCGCGTAACGGGTAATCAGCAAGAACTTGAACTTCTGCATCAGTGAGTTCTTCTACTGAATTTCCAATGATGGAAAGAAGACTTTCTTTTTCCATTTGGAGAAAAGTCATCTTGTCTTTTCGTACTGTTTTGATGGCAACATCTCTATTTTTGCCATCGTATTCCATAGATAGTGAGCCTTTGAGTCCTACATTTAGCTTTGTGTTTCCATTATCTAGGATTTGTTGGAATTGCTTGATGATGTCTTGCATACTCCCTTGTGGATTTTTAATGTCGATTTTTTCTTCCAATCGCAGTTTGCTTCCTTTGAAAACGAGAGGCTTGGAATTTTCATTTTCAGGATCTTGGATGGTAATATTAAATTCTGTTCCTTTGAGTGTGAACATTGTTGTTTTGGGTGAAAATGAGATTTTACTCTCTTGGAGAGCCAGCGACATTTCTTTTTTATTGGGAAGAAGCATTTTTGTTGAGAAGGAACCAAACTCAACCGTGCCACCAGGAGGCATTTGAAGCTCAAATTCGGATACAGCTAAATCCTTGGCATCCAATTCTGATATTGATATGCCTGCTTTTTGTGCAAAGTGAACCACGTGTCCTTTGTAATTTTGGAAGCCCCAGTTTAGGATCTGGCCTTGAAAAGCGAACAGTCCTCCCATTACAGCAATAAAAAGGATGAAAGAATATAGGATGAGGCTTGCGAATATTGATTTCTTTTTGGGTTGTGCTGGCTCAGATTTTTTTTTGCGACGTCCTACTTTTCTTTTTTCGAGGTTGTCTCTAGAAGAGCGATTTGCTCTTCTGATAGCCTTTTCTTTTGCCTTTCTTCTGGCTCGTCTTTTTTGTGCCGGTGTTTTCCGTTTGGAAGCCATTTTTACTTCGTAAAAGGGGGGTGTTTTTGATCTTTATCACTTATGACAGTGGGGGCCAATGGCCAATGTATTTGAAAGTGCGGATCATTCCACATAATTCCTTTTTCATGCTGCACGGTATATTCATTACTACATAAGTACATGACTTCTGTATTGGGTTCCAAAGTCTGAAAACCATGTGCACATCCTGCAGGAATATATAGTAGGCGGCGATTGGTTGCTGTTAGTTCTACTCCGTGCCATTGGCCAAAAGTAGGAGATTTGGCTCGAATATCAAGTGCTACATCCCATACAGACCCGCGGATTACACGTAGAAACTTTACCTCTTGATATGGAGCAGGTTGATAATGCATACCTCTAAGTGTTCCTTTATCGACACTTAGAGAGCAATTCATTCGGGAAAAAGATGTGCACAATCCTTTCTCCGCAAATTTTTTTGTATCATATACAGGAGAAAAAAAACCTCGTTCGTCTCCAAATTCTGCAGGTTCAATTACATATGCTCCTTGTACATTTGTAGGGATACAATTCATTTTTTCTCCAATAGCGGTTGCCACCAAGTCTTATGATCCAGATACCATTGTACTGTTTGGCGAATACCTTCTTCAAAAGAGAAGGCTGGTGACCAACCAAGTTCGGTTTGGATACGAGAGGAGTCAATCGCATACCTCCAATCATGTCCAGGACGATCTTTCACGAAGCTTATGAGAGAGTGTGGTTTTCCTAGAATATCGAGCAGAAGTTTGACCAATGTAAGATTGCTCTTTTCGCTACTCGAACCAATATTGTATACTCGGCCAGACTTTCCATTCTCTAAGACTGCCAACGCTGCACGATTATGATCAAAGACGTGAATCCAATCTCGGATATTAGAGCCATCTCCATATATGGGGAGTGACTCATCATTAAGGGCTTTGGAGAGGATGACTGGGATGAGTTTTTCCGGAAATTGATAGGGACCATAATTGTTAGAGCATCGGGTGATGCTGGTGTGCATACCATATGTGTGATGCCAAGCTTGTACGAGTAGATCCCCACTGGCTTTGGAAGAAGAATATGGAGAAGATGGCGCAATGGGAGTTTGTTCGGTGAAGAATCCTTCTTCACCTAATTCGCCATATACTTCATCTGTAGAAATCTGTAGGAATCGTTTGGTACCGTGACGTCTTGCGGCTTCTAGCAGGTTGTGAACACCTTGAATATTACTTCGAATAAAAACACCGGGATCACTGATAGATCGATCGACATGTGACTCTGCGGCAAAGTTCACGACAGCATCGATTCCTTGTGAAAAGAGAGAGTCAATCAATGAAGGATCTGCAATGTCACCGTGAACAAATTGATGATTGGGATTATTTTCTATGTCTGCAATTGTACTCAGATTTCCAGCATATGTAAGTTTATCTAGATTGATCACTTTGTATTGTGGCCGTTCTTGTAGGAGTAGGCGAACAAAATTGCTCGCGATGAAACCAGCACCACCTGTTACTAAGATTGTGTTCATATAAACGCACCTGCAATGAAAAATAAAGTATATTACACAAGTACTTTAACGAATTTTATGCATATTGTCTCTCTTGATTCTTAGATTCGTAGTCTAGGCGTCAGATAACTTGGTCAATCTCTCTCAAATATCTATATCTTATGCTTGGTATAAAAAAGGTGTAACCAAGTAGAATTTTGAGTCGTACATTGGTTGTATGATTGTTCTTTAGTTTTACTCTGGAATCGATTTTCTGATATCTGCATTTGAAGTTTCTTTATCTAGTTTGTCTATATGTTTGCGCACATTCCAGAACAGATAGCCAATCATCATGACTTGAGTAAGTACAATTCCAACACCAAATCCTAAAAAACCAAAATATCCGATGATGGGACTGGCAGATATAATACTCAATATAGCAGTGAGAGCATAGCCCGTAAAGATGGGAACAGTGTGTTTTAAGGTTCTTAGAGCAATCCTGAGATATCGAACATAAAATCCTAGGACTTGAGCAATAAGAATAAATGGAATTATGGATTTATAGGGAAGATAGGAATCTCCAAATAAGGCAGAGATGATCACGCCCGAACTAAACGAAACAATAACAAATATAGGGAAAATAATGAAAGAAGTCCATTTTGCTTGGTTTTTTAGGTAGTCAATCATAGATTGATGTCCTTTTTTTGCCAATATATTGGCAGCTCGTACCGGAATATAATTTTCGATTGTTTGAAAGAGAATAGAAATTGGTCCAAAGAGATTGTTAATAGCCCGTACAGCGCCAGCAACAAAGTTACCAAGTACACCAGATGCGAAGAGAAGTAAGAAATTCCCATTACACCAAATAAAAATACCAGTAAAGCAAAGCCATCTTCCAAAAGAAATATTAGTATATATAGCTTTGAGATTTGGTTTTAGTCGTGGTTTGGCCATTAACAGAGCAATAAGAAAACCAACGCCATATGATACAGAGATAATGTGCAGTACTTGAATGTAGTTAAGACTACCAATGTGATGTTGAAGAAGAAGGATTAGGATGAATAGAGAAGAAACTCCATCGATAATCAGTGATTTTAATGGGGCTGTATATGTAAAGAAGTATCCTCTCCCTAACTCGATAAGGTATCGTGATATACAGTAAAAGTATATGCTCCATGTTGCTCCTTGTATATCGTAGTGCTCTCCGAAAAATAGCAAAAAAATCGATAATAGAAGTCCAAACAAAATCGAAAAAACAAATGAGAGTACCAATGTGCTGCTTAGATATTCTCGCGGAGGATAGCTTAAAGGATTGGCCATCATCGCTTCTACAGTAAAATTACGAAAGGGTTTTAGACCAAAGAGCATTAGCATGAAGATAAGACTATATTTACCAAATTCTTCAGGAGAACACAGTTGTGTGAGCATAATTGTCATTAGGAAATTTGTACCGCTAAAGACCATTTGATCAACAAGAGTGATTAGGCGTTTGTCCAGAAGCTTTTTGAGCATTTATTCTTCTTCCGGAAGCGGAATGTATTCATATGCTGTTGGCATGGTGTTCTCAATCCAACTCCGAATAGTATATGTATCGTTAAACGGGGTCAAATTATAGCTAAATCCCGTAATGCCGCCTGAAGGGTATGATACCGTAATATCGACTTGATCTTCTCCATTTGGTACGCTATTGTCATTATCTGGAACAGGGTCTTCCCATGTTATTGTTGTACTGAATATTCCTTCTTCATCTGTTCTTACAATGTCTCTTTTGGGGATGCTTTGGTTTTCATCGTCATAAAACCATTCAAGTATGACTTCAATACCCGATATGGGTCGATATTCTGCTGTGTTTTGTGTTTCTATTAGAAATGTGGTTTTACCGCTGATGTTGGCTTCAAAGATCGTTGGTCGAACCAAGACAACATTGATTTCTGGGAGCAGTTCTGTATTTTCTTGATTAAAAATCTCTTGTGTTACTTGAGATGGGTTTGAATTGGTATAGCGAGGATCTTCTACTTGAACGGTCGCAAGAATACTGCCTGTTAGAAGTCCGTCACGCCACTCAATATTTTCAAATTTGTACTGACCATCGACACCATTAATGGTTTGTGTGATGGTTCGAGCGTAGGCGATTTCCTCTTCTCCAAGGTACATCGCCACACGTATACCGTTGGTGAGTATGTTTTCTGTGGTAACTGAGCCTTGAAGTTCATCTACAGAGGCATTGAGAGAATTGAGTGTTATGGCTGGAATCGAATTGGCTGCACCAGAAACAATACCGATAGCAGATTCTATTTTGGACTGATATTGAGGATGGATAATGGTAAAATGCATGTCGATGACATCTCCATCTTTTCCATATTGTGCGAGATAGTCACTCCAAATCACAGTCTGTTTAAAGAGGCCGATGTCAGTATTGTTTCCAGTAGATGTTTGATAGAGAAAGGAGTCATCGGCATAATTTGCTGGTTTGTTTTTATATAGGCGAACCTCAACACCAGGAATTCCCTCATATGTTTCTGCATCTAAGATATAGCCAGTGATTTCAGCGGTAAATACGGGCGCACAAGAGAATAAAAAAGGGAATAAGAATAAAGATAGTGATTTCATAAGCAGCCAGATATTCAATGAAGTCTCAAGGCTTACATTATACTGTAATCTATCTTTTCAGCACAGTATTATCGTGAATAATTTATGTTCGAACGGCATCTTTTACAAATGAAACAGCCCGCAGAGCCAAAGAGTATATGGTTTGGGAAGGGTTAACACCGAGTGATGTAGGAAATACAGAGCCATCAACGACAAATAAATTTTTGATGTTGTGATGTTGATGTTGAGGATTGACAATGCTTTGATTGGGGTTTGAGCCCATTGGGAGTCCACCCATTTGATGAGCA
>NYTD01000314.1 GCA_002683315.1 Deltaproteobacteria bacterium
AGAAAAGTAATCAACAATAATTTCTAAGTCATTGTTGATTACTTTTCTACGACACTCATCGAAGAAGATGGAAACAGAAGACTTCAATATACTCCTCTGAGTCCTTCCAATATCAAGCAGGGAACTGATTTTGTCGCAAGAATTAAAGTAACCAACACCAGTGATCAAAAATTAGAAGAATTGGCTCTCACTGAGCGTATCCCATCTGGATGGGAGTTTCACAATGAATCTTCTGGCACTGGTGTCGAATATGAGTATCGTAATGTGGCTGATGCACGTGTGGATACCTACTTTGATCTTGCGAAAGGTAAGAGTAAAACCTTTGAAGTGAATCTTCATGCAACATACCAAGGAAAGTTTTATCTTCCCATGGTCTCCGTCGAAGCGATGTATGATCCTACCATTTATGCTCGAGAAAAAGGAATGTGGGTACAAGTCCTTGGTCAAAACGACGAAGGTTAAGCGCTCTTCATGTCCCATCTAAAACGGATACTCCAATCCAAAAAGGTATGGTTATTCTTATTCATTCTTGTTCTTGGATTTTGGAGCCTCCCCGTTCTGTCTATATCTAGGCCTTATGCCAAGATCGTCATGGATAGAGATGGTGCTTTACTCGGAGCCCGTATCGCTTCAGATGAGCAGTGGCGATTCCCCCCCTCAAAAGATAGACATCATAAGTTTGAAACAGCACTTATTCGAATGGAAGATAAACGTTTTTATCATCATATCGGAGTAGATCCCATCGCCGTGCTCCGCGCCATCAAGCTCAATGTGGAGCATGGAAAAGTACAATCTGGTGCAAGTACGCTAACCATGCAGGTGATTCGAATCGCACAAAACAATCCCAAGCGTACCATTCCTGAAAAAATTTGGGAAATGATGCTTGCGTTTCGTCTTGAAGCGGCACTTTCCAAAGAAGATATCTTACTCATGTATAAGCACAATGCTCCATTTGGTGGGAATATTGTGGGATTAGAGGCTGCTTCATGGCGCTACTTTGGACGTCCTCCTGACCAACTTTCTTGGTCTGAATCTGCAATGCTCGCCGTCCTTCCCAATAACCCTGCGTTAATTCACCTTGGACGAAATCGAAAACAACTCAAGAAGAAAAGGGACAGACTACTTCGTATGCTATATGCTGATGGACTTTTTTCTGCCTCTGATCTAGAATTGTACATCCTTGAATCAATACCCCCTAAGCCCAAAGCACTTCCACAAAAAGTTCCACATCTTCTTTTCGCTCCCAAAACAAGCTGGAGAACCCATACTACGATAAAAAAAGATCTACAACAGTATACCGATGAAGTGATTTCACTACATGCTTCTCGCCTTTCACAAAATCAAATCCACAATATTGCAGCTGTCATGATCGATGTTCCAACTGGAGAAATCCTTTCCTATGTTGGAAATGCAGGAAAGATTGGAGACACCAAACATGGTTTTCATGTAGATATTGTTCATTCACGCCGCAGCACGGGTAGCACACTCAAACCTTTTTTATACTACGCAATGCTGGAATCTGGGGAATTGCTTCCAGATGAACTCATTCCAGATATCCCCATTAATCTTGATGGATTTGCACCCAAAAATTACGACCGTTTATATCAAGGAGCGATTTCAGCATCTCTTGCTCTGGCTCGGTCACGGAATATCCCTGCGATTTGGATGCTCAAAAAATATGGCGTCGATCGATGGTACGCAGATTTAAAGTCATGGGGGATGACCACACTTCATCGAAAACCAGACGATTATGGTCTATCTCTAATCCTTGGAGGAGCCGAGGGAACACTCTGGGATTTGGCTCGTATGTATCACCTTCTCGTTTGGTCTTTGGAACACGAAGAAGAAGAAATCCTACCAAGCATTCACTGGAATGAAGATGATAATTCTGCCTCGGATATACCCAGGCTAAAACGGCACATTTCATGGTTTGTCACACAATCTCTCAAAAAGGTTCATCGCCCAGCAAACGGACGGATCATCAATCCCACATTTGAGAATATCGCATGGAAAACGGGAACAAGTTATGGTTTTCGTGATGCATGGGCCATTGGGTTTGATCCACAGACTGTTGTCGCAGTATGGGTTGGAAATGCAGATGGAGAAGGAAGAGCCAATCTTACCGGACATAAGGCGGCAGCTCCCATTCTATTCGATCTACTCCGTCTGCGTAAAAGTGAACGTAATTTCACACACCCCACAACCGGAATCGTATCTCGAGAATTATGCCCCAGATCTGGATTGCCTCGTTCCGCAAACTGTCCACATGGAATCCATAATATCGTTCCCGAAGAAGCACAGGAACGAACACCTTGTTCCTACTGCACAAAATTTTATTGTAATCAAGGGTGTACACTTCGGATGGACTCTCGATGTGCTCAAATCAATGAACTACAGCAGAAAAAACGCTTTCAACTCCCCCCTATCATGGAATATTACTATGCAAAGACACACGTTGGATATACAAAAATCCCACCTTGGTCTACACAGTGCACAACATTAGACCAACCTTTGAAACTCGTATTTCCAAGAAATTATGCAGAGATATTTATTCCCATCGACCTGAATGGTCAAAGAGGTAAAGTTGTTTTTGAGGCGACACATCGTCAAAGAGATATTCTCATTCATTGGCACTTAGATGAACACTATCTAGGCTCTACAACGGACATACATCAAATGTCAGTATCTCCGTCAAAAGGAAAACACGAAATGACCATTATTGATGAAAATGGAAACAAACAGACTCATATATTCTCGGTTGAGGATTCACAGTAATACATTGTTCAATGCAAAATAACGAATTTTTTTTGCTCTGGATACGATTCCAACTCCTCAAACAGAACCAAACATCGATTGGAATTTTTCTGTTGCGTCCAACGATGAATGGTTGGAATTGGAAACAACGCTGCAGTGCGATCAGGATTCATAACAGCTGCTCCCTCATATGAGGTTCCCAACGTTAAGTATACCCAATCCCATTGCAAGAGCATACACAGTTGCTCTCCATACACAACCCCCATTTGTGCACAAAAATCATCGTGAGACATATCTTGAGGCAATGAATGCCCCATTCGTATTGATTCCAAGATTAGATGGACTGCAAGAAGAATAAATCTCTCTTCATTTTGTTTTTGAATTGGTAGGATCTCAAGTCCCGCAATGAACAATGAATCCAACTCTGCTTCTTCTGAGGTATTGAGCCTTCGGACGATTCGCTCCATAATCGAATTAATCTTTGTCTTTAGAGGATGTGGAAGAAGTATCTGAGCTATCAGATTTGGTTTCTGGAGCACTGCTTTTCAGGCCATAGTGATCTTTATACCAACCTCCTCCCTTGAGAATAAATCCAGCATTGGAAAGTTTTTTCTTCACAGATTCTTGACCACATTGTTCGCAAACTCGAATAGGGTTCGCAGAGAAGGATTGAATTCGATCAAATTCATGTCCACATTCTGTACAGATGTATTCATAAAGAGGCATAGAGACTCCAAAGGAAAATAGAAATTGGATATATAAGGTTGAAGAACTATGCTATAACGGTTTTCTACTCTTCTTCCAATGTCTACATGTTTGTTGTATATCTTTTTATAAGTCTTTTCTGTCTCTCTATTTTTACTTCCTGTTGCGGAACCCTGTTGCGCATTGTCATACAAGAACGTTCTTTGAGCTTAGAACAAATCAGTGGTGAATGTATTGAGATCGGAGCATTTTTTCTAAATATGCTCACATATCCATGGGGATTTATTGGTGCTCGCCCCTATCAACATCCCAATCCACGTCTGGATCACCCTCCTATTCTTCTTGTACATGGATATGGTCTCAATCGTTTGAGTATGTTTTTTGTAGAGTTGTACCTCAAAAGGAAGGGATACCCACATATCTGGAGTATAAATCATCCAGTTCTCAAAGATGATCTTCTCCTTTTTGCACAAGAACTGGACCAAAAGATACAACGGTTCTGCCACATTACAAAACAACCCTCAATAACCATCATTGCTCATTCTATGGGAGGAATCGTTTCGGCACTGGCACTTGAAAAACATCAAAGCCCCATCAACAACCTCATTACACTGGGAACACCATGGAGAGGAACAAAAATGCACATTCTTGGACTGGGAAAACATGTTCGACAAATGGCTCCCGAACACTGTATTATTCAAGGCCTCAAAGTACCATCAATCCCGCATCTCGCTATATGGACTAAAATCGACTGGATCTTGCTTCCTCATGAAAATGCGATACGTGATGGACTACACAATGTAGCCTTGGAACATGTCGGACACTTTAGTCTTCTCTTTCATTATCGCGCACTCTATCTTATCCACCAATACTTACAACAAGATGACACACACACA
The DNA here is from genome assembly GCA_002683315.1 of Deltaproteobacteria bacterium. Taxonomy (GTDB): domain Bacteria; phylum Myxococcota_A; class UBA796; order UBA796; family UBA796. The sequence goes on from NYTD01000314.1 coordinate 4,356, forward strand.
CCAGATACTCTTTGTCACCGGTAAAGGTGGAGTTGGAAAAACAAGTACCTCCATAATGCTTGGTCTTGCCCAAGCAAAACGCGGACGAAAAACAATCATCGTTCAAACTCATGGTGCCCAACAAATATCACCATTTTTTGGACTCCCTGTATGTGGCTATATACCACAAGAAGTATATCCAAACTTATTTGTCATGAGTATTACCGCAGCACAAGCGATTGAAGAATATGCTCTACAACAGCTCAAGTTTCGTAAGGTATATGAAATTATCTTTGAAAATCGTTTCGCAAAACCACTGATTCAAGGAGCTCCTGGACTACATGATGCTGTACATCTAGGAAAAATTTATTCTCTTGCTGATCGGGAAAAGTGGCCTTCCATTATTGTAGATGCTCCTGCCACAGGTCATGCTCTATCCATGCTTCATTCTGCACGAACCATGATGGATCTAACCAAATCCGGTCCCATGTACAACACCAATGCCATTGTAGATGCTGTTTTCTCCGATCCCAATCGTACTTCCATTGTTCTTGTCACTCTTCTGGAAGAACTTCCTGTGCAAGAGACACTAGAATTGTGGGACGCTTTGGAAAAACAACATCAATGTCGTCTATTGGTGCATAATAAAGTACTTACCCCTCCCCCCATATCCGAGCACTCAGTACCGTTCGAATGGAAACGGCACGTTGATATGCTACGCACAAAGTATCAATCTCAACAACAACAAAAAGACATCCTTACTTCTATCTCCTGCACTCAGTATCAGGTTCCATCAATACCAACAATGGATATTGATACTTGGAGTGCATGGGGAGAAAAGCTACTGAGAAGCATACAAGGAGATCAAGCATGAGTCCCAAAGTATATGTTCTTTGTGGACCGGGCGGTGTGGGTAAAACAACCGTATCAGCAGCATTATCCATTGCACTTGCACAAAAAGGATATCGAACTGCTGTACTCACCATCGATCCAGCCCGAAGACTCGCCGACAGTCTTCAGATCGGTAAGCTCGATAATACCCCCCGTCGTGTTCCACTTGATAATGGGATATTAGATGCTCTTATGCTCGATCCAAAAGAGACCTTTGATCGATTTGTCGAGCAACATGCCACTCCAGAAGACGCCAAAAAACTTCTTGCCAACCGGTATTATCAGTTTGCCTCTGAAAAGATGGGTGGTGTGCAAGAATATACTGCTATGATTCGATTACTGAATCTATACAATTCTGGCTCGTACGATGCTATTGTCTTGGATACTCCTCCATCTCGTAACGCACTAGAATTTTTACGTGCACCTCAGAGAATGGCCCATCTTATGGAACGATCTGCACTCAAGTATTTTGCCAAACCAAAAGGATTTCGTGCACTTGCCTTTGGTTCTGAAATTCTATCCAAAGGATTGAAACTTTTTTTGGGCGTAGAGATGATCGACGACATATCTCTGTTCTTTTCACACTTTGGTGTCATCGGACAGGCCATGTATAAAGCCTCTCAACATGCTGATGACCTGCTACATAAAAGCCTATTTTACATGGTTTCATCGACAAGACAATCGATTTCAGAATGCACGATTTTTCAACAGCAACTTGAGGCAGAGAACTATCCCTTTGCTGGATATATTCTCAACCGCGTTCCAATACTTCACGCTTCCATCCCAGAGGTAAAGACAGAAGGGATGGAATGGATCGACTGGGTCATAAGAAACACCAAAAGAGAACAAGAACAATTTCGAAAACAAAAAGAAGAGCTGACAAAAAAATCGTCTTTTTGGTCGATTCCAGAACAAGAACAGTGCCCAAACAGAATTGAAGCACTGCAGCATCTGAGCAAGCATCTTAATTTATTCTAGATGGGTGTCCTTAAAAATCTTTGCGATACGCAAACTCAAGTCCTTTAAATCCAGGAAGGATACGGCACTGACCACCACTACATCGAATCCCTGCTTTGTATGCACCAAGCAGTACACGAAACTCTTCTTTGCTGTTGGGCTTGTATCTCGTTTCAAACGCACCATACAGCTCACGTGTGAAGTTACCAATTGATGTTAGCTGCGTGTTGTTGGACCAGTCTTGATAAATGGTAAAATCCCAATGCTCTCCACGCCTCCACACAAGAGCATTTTGCATCTCTAAAAAATCATAGTGCGTATCATCTCCCCATATGAAATTCCATGCGGAGATATTAATCTCAATACCGTTGTCACCGGGAAGCTCTTTAGAAAACTCCGCATCCACATGGACAAGGTGATCGTGCAAGTCTCCATCGTCACGATGGGCTTGTCTGTATCCACCATTGATCATAATCAATGTTCCTGATGGAGTATATTTGAACCCTGCGACAGGATGTACAATCGTCTCTGGAGATTTATTGAAGTGCAAACCGGTCAAATCTCTATCTCGTAACAGTGAGACTGCGACATAGGGTTTTACATTTGGGTCTTCTACTATGATATCTGCTTTGATTCGTGCACCGGTCACATCGTTGGAATTGACAGCAGCTGCAGAATCTTCGGTTATCACACGCTCGTA
>NYTD01000315.1 GCA_002683315.1 Deltaproteobacteria bacterium
CAGGATGTATCGTCTCGGCCGCTCAGTCCATACAACAGCTCCTTTCTCTTAAACCAATTACAGATGATTCTGTTCGTATCTTTATTGGACGCCCCCTTGATGAGATGCTTTCCGATCTTTTTGATATTGAAGGAGAAATGATACACAAAGCAGTCGCGCTGTATTCTACTGAATAGACACGTCTCACAAAAACCGAAGAACACCTTTTTGATGGAGCTGTTGAGATACTTGAACTATTACGAAAAGAAGGATTTTTGTTGGCCATCGCAACAGGAAAAAGCCAGCATGGCGCGGAAAATTCTACACATCGATTGGGAATACAAACGTTCTTTGACAGCATTCATGGTATTCTTTCTGGAAATCCAGGAAAACCGCATCCAGCTGTGATCATTCGAGCCATGCTCGCGCTTAATGTTCAGCCAGAGCACTGTATCATGGTGGGAGATACCACATTTGATCTTGATCTCGCACACGCTATTGGTGTTCGTACAGCTGCCGTATCTTGGGGCGTACACTCCCTTGAAACATTACGAACAAGAAACCCTTCGGTATGTGTTCACACATTCTATGAACTTTTAGAATGGTTACGACCGCAAAAAACCAATCTCCGCGAGCGATAAAATCCTTGATCTCTAAAGCATGTTGTGAATAAAGACAAATTGTTCATTTCGATGAATTACCGATATCATCCCAATGTCTGTACACTTTTCTTTATTGTGACCTCTTTATCTTAGATATATCGGTCATTAGGGGACGGTTTCCACCCACACTTTTTGATCATAATACGTCCCACTATTTTCAAGAGCACCATCTGGACTTGCCACACCTAAACTCCCCCCAACATACGATGTTTCATATCCCAACAAAGAATTCGATGGAGAAATCTGAGATGAATCATATCTATATTCCAGAGAATAGTCACATTCGTACTCTACTGTAAGCGCGAATTGATCACCTGCCCGAAGAGGATGCCCTATCTTACCTGATGAAACATATCCATTGAAGAATGTATTTTTTGATCCTGTCCACACCTCAGTCCAAACGCCTGATTCATAGGTATGCATCCCAAAGTCAATCTCACACATACAAACAAAAAAACTACCACATGTATCTGACAAAAGAGGAACAGAAAAGAATCCAATTGTTAAATCCGTTTGTGCATTATAGCGATTACTGTATACCTTGGAAGACATGGAATAGGAAGTAAAGGCCTCAAAAGACTGCAACGTCTGTGTTCCACACGATGTTTCACTACAAGAAAACGTTGCATTATCACCCACATAATATTCAGATTCAGAAGCTATCGTAATATCAATATCATTTTCTTCTTGAGAGGAGGAGGATTGATAGTCACACCCTGTTGAGTCCCATGTTGATGTGTTGAGATATAGACCACGAGTAGAAGAAGCCATACCAGAAGATACTGAAGAAGAAGAATTCGTGCATGATCCATGTGAGTTACTTAACATGACTCCCGCATAGGAAAATCCTGATATATTTGTATCTATCATCTCAAAGGTACTATCTTCATACAAATATACACCTACATACGCAGATTCTGATGTGTTTGATATATCTACATTTTCAAAAATAACATCAGAGTTTCCTCCCGTAATGGCAAGTCCTCCGTAGCCTGATGTGCCATCTTCAAAATAGCTATTTGTGACCTCTACATCTACATAATGTACGTTGATACTCGCACCGGCGATTGAATAACCATTACGAATCAAGCTATCATTCATTGTTAAGTTGTTGTACACTTCATTTTCTGAATTCAACAAAATAGCAAGATTGTATCCATCAAAGACAATACCATCAATATTTGTATTGGTCGCATCTCCATAGTTTCTCACTGCCAAAAGATCGGTATTGGGTGCATTGATTCCATCAGCAAGAAAGGTCACATTGCCAAAACCTTGAATGGTAATATCCGATGACGTAGATATGCTAGGGGAAAACGTGCCTTCACAAAAATACAACTCTTCATCACCTACGGGCTCATACACATTCGGAATGCTTGGTGTTCCGTTTGCCATCACTGACGTCAAATCGGTTCCGACTCCTTGTCCATCTATACGATACACCATTCCATCTTCCAACGTCGCACCATTACAATCATTGTCCACACCATCACAAATCTCTATTGCACTGGGGTTTATCTCATTGTTTGTATCATCACAATCGGAGCTGTCCGCAATAAGAAATTCTGTTGGTAAACAACGCAAAGAACTATTCGTAGGGTCTCCATAGCCATCTCCATCCAAATCTGAATAAAGCAAAACCTGATCAGACACAGAATCATCCGCATCATCTATGAGTAGGTCACAATCATCATCGAGCTCATTGCATATCTCTACGGCTCCAGGATAGATTTCATTATCAGTGTCATCACAATCTGTTCCGGAAACCACATCATCCAAAACATTGATATCGCCGTATCCATCACGATCCTCATCATGCATACAATCAGTCAGAGAATCTTCCTGTGCAGCTCCTGGGAATGTATAGGCATTGGAATCGTCGCAATCTGTATTATCTTCAATATACCCTTGGGGAGCCATACATGTAAAGACAAATTCTGAATCATCCCCAAAACCATCTTCATCCGAATCAAGAAAGAAATATGTCCCATTATCGGGGTTTTCGTCTACGATATTATTACAATTATCATCTATTTCATTGCATATTTCAACAGCATTGGGGTACACCGCCATATTGTCATCATCACAATCCCCACCCGAGCTTAATTCTACATATCCGTTTTCAATGGCACATAAATTATGCCGTGAATCATCATTGCCAAAACCATCTCCGTCCAAGTCAGCAAGAAATACCGAACCATCAACAGCATCAAGATTGATTCGTCCGTCACAATTGTCATCAATATCATTACAAATCTCGTCAGCCAACGGATGTACATCTGGATCTGTATCATCACAATCTTCACTTGCTATAAATCCATCCTCGTCTTGATCTATTGATTTGGGGTCTGAACAGCCCAAAAGTATATACATCCATATTGAAGTCATAACCGCCATCCTCTTTATTTTTGTATGCATACCGTAACAGGATTCAGGCTGTATCTGCAATCCTACATTGCAATGTATCGACAAGACAAACTAAGAGATATCAAGAAAAACAACACTGAATGCATCTCCTCCTTCCTGTGCATTTCCCGGACGCCAAGAAGATATTATTGACTGCTTAGGAAACCATGATCGTAATCCCTTTTTTAAGGCTCCCGTTCCATGCCCGTGCAAAACAAAAACAACACCATCTCCTTGGCGAATATGTCGATCAAAAAAAACTCGGCAACGATCTTTGCTTTCATCCAATCGAGTTCCTCGCAGGTCTAGTGTATTCCAATCCCCCCGTACACAAACTGCTTCTTTTTTACGGTTTTTGCGTTGTTTCTTTTTGGGTCGATTCTTTTTTGATGATCGCTTTTTAGGGGATTGATCTTTGTACACTTCTGTCTTTTTTGCTTCTAATATCAATCCTCCCCGCGACAGTGTGATTCGATTTTTTCTACTCATTGCATCGATCGTAAAACCGGCCCCCATTGTTTGATGTATTACCATATCTCCCACTTGAAGTTCTTCGGGTTGAACAAGCGGTTGTGATGAAGACTCTTCTTTTGGTTCCATATCGCGTTGGATATTTCTTAATTCCGCCAAGCTATCGCTTGCAAGCTTTAAAGAAGGGTTTTGTACCAATGTTTTGATCAACTCTTGAACATAACGCTCTTTTTCAAAAAACTGTACGCGTATCTCTTCACGAACTTGATTCTCTATTTCATTTTTACGACGTTCTTGATCAAGCATGATCTTTTCTAGTCTTTGCTTTTCCTCTTCATGAATACGTCTGGATCGAATGAGCTCATGTTCTCTTTGTTCGACTTGTACACGAACGCGATCTAATTCCAAAAGCAATTCTCCCAATTCACGCTCTTTCCCACTAAGTAACTCCTGAGAACGCGCAATCAAAGAGTCACACAGACCTACATCTCTAGCAAGGGCTAACGCATGTGATTCACCAACCTCTCCACGATATAAACGATATGTCGGACGTCCTCCTCGAAACTCTGCGGCAACATTCACAAATCGACTATCTACGGCTGACAATGCTTTTATCCGAGAAAAGTGTGTCGTCACAACCACACGAGCATGAGAATCCAATAGACGTTCCATTGTCGCTTGTGCCAATGCAGAACCTTGTGCTGGGTCTGTCCCCATTCCCAATTCATCCAAAAGAATTAACGACTGTTCTTCGTTTCGTTCTAGTAAGTTTTTTAGCTTTAACAATTGTCCACTAAAAGTAGACAAACCTTCTTCTAGCTTCTGGTCATCGCCAATATCTGCGTAAATATGAGAAAAGAAATCGACTCGGGCTCCCTCTTTTGCTGGAATTGGAATTCCACACCGCGCCATCCACGCTATTAATCCAACAGCTTTTAGCGAAATTGTTTTCCCTCCAGCATTGGGACCAGAAATAACCAATGCTGGATGTTGCCCACTCAATAAGATATCATTGGGAACAACATTTTCGATCTGAATTTCCAAAATAGGGTGCCTCAAGCCCACAACAGCGATCATTCCCTCTTCTTTTATTTTTGGAACTACACCGTTCCATCGAGTGCCCAATTGCAGTTTTGCATGTACAACATCCAACTCTCCAAACGACTGTTCAGCATGAAAAAGTTCTTCCACGTGGGCTGAAATCAACGAGCTGAGTTGGAGTACGATTCGCCTCGTTTCTTGTTCTATGGCTGATTCTACTTCCATGCAACGGTTCGATAATTCTACCATTGCAATGGGTTCTACATAAAAAGTTTCGGAAGATTGAGAGCGTCCATGAACGATTCCAGCTGTTCTCTTATAATTGGCCTTCATGGGCAATACATAACGACCATTTCGTTTTGTATAAAAGTTTTCCTGCATCATCGGTGCATATGTAACCAACATCTCTTGTAGCGTACTTTGTACCTGTTGTTTCAGTTTTTGGTATTGTTCCATCATTCGATACAACGTTGGGTACATATCTCGACTCAAAGCACCTTCAGCATCAAAACTACCTGTCAGTGTAAAATAAAACTGCGAAGAAAGAGGTATTCCAGACAAACGAGCATATATCTTAGGGTATATTGTCCCTTGATTTTCCACCCAATTTTTCGCTTCTTTGATGAGGTTAACCAGCTGAACGATGAGCAAAATTTCAGGTATATCCAATGCTTCTTTGCGCTGTGCTTTGTTCAAAACACCATGCACATCTGGCATTCCGCGAAAAGGAGGTAGAGCATCCTCTTGTATACACTGCTTTAATTCTTCCAACTCAGAATAGAAATAGCGAGCTTGAATGACATTTTGTGCAAAAAAATCCCTTTGAAGCAATCTTCGACCAGTACTGGTTCCACAAAATCGATCAATCGCCATGGTGAGCATAGACCAATCAAGAGCTTCTCTTGTTGTCTCATCGTATCCCATTGTCTATATTCTCCTTCCCAAACTTGATCTATTGCAAAGTAACGCAAGAAATATTGCCCAAAACACTGATCAATCTATTTTTTCTACTCTTTTCCAATTCTAGTGCAAGTCTCGTATTGTTTTTATAGGCAATATTGCAATCTACAATAGATTATTATTGGGTATTCAAAATGATTGCGTTATCGTTGCTTATATACAGCCTATTTTTGTTTTACTCTATGACTTCTTCTCTTGACCTCAGCATTCATAACATTGCTACTAATTCCTCCAACGACCCTAAAAAAGTATGGAATACAGTAGAGGAGCATATCAATCGTCTCAAACGAATAGAATCTTCTTTATCAATTGTTCAAACTCCGCGGTACAATGAAGCACGACTTCATGCACACATATACAAAGAAGGACCTCTTAGAGGATCTTCTTTTGTAATTCCCGAGCATGATATCCACCCAGATGCTATTCATGCACTTATTGATCAAGGGGCTGTTCCAATTGCAGAGTTGAAAACCAATGAAGATCCTCTGGATCTCTCAACCTTTATCAACCCATGGAACAAAAGGCATATTGCAGGAGGATCAGCAGCTGCAGCCATATCCAGCGGGGGAGCTGTTTTTTCGATATGTTCTGACCGACAAGGCGAGCTCATCCTGTCATCCAATTTTTGCGGAACTTTTGGACTACGACCCACAACATCGCTGTCCAAGTTTGGTTGGCATGCACGTACTGTCCAAGATCTTGCCCATATATTTTCTTGTGCTACTGGGACTTCATTACCAGAAGAGCCTCCTCCAACATCTGTGTGGTACTTAACAGACTATAGTCCATATAGACTTGAGCAAAGCATCAAAAATATGATGCATGTGGCCTTAAAAAGTCTTCAAATGCAAACGTTGTGCTTTCCTATCGATACACCTCTTTTCTCGCAAGCATTCTCCATCTGGGCTTCTAATTGGTCTCCACCAACAAACTACAGTCCAAATCATCCTACTGGCTTAATGGCCAAAATGATGTTTGAAAGACTTAATCACCTCGATCCTACACTCGGATCCCAGCTCAAACATATCCGAAATGATATTAAAGAAGGACTTATCCAGCTTCTCGGAGAAGATGGTGTTTTGATTTGCCCAGCCTACCCAAGATGCGTTCCGGAATTATCAAAAGAACACACCCCTATGGATTTTGTTTTTTCCGCTTTCTTTTGTGACTTAGGACTCCCTGCCTTACATGTTCCTATGGGATTTTGTACAACAGGAATTCCTCTTGGTCTTCAGATCATCGCTGCTCCGAAACAAGAGCAGCACTTGTTTGCCGTTGGACAACTACTTGAAGAAGAATTTAAAGGATGGACACGCTCGCAACCTTTTTCCATTAACATGCCCTTCAATCCCTAATTCAAGCGTAAAAATATTCCTTCTATTGTACAATGCATTTTTGTGACATGAGAAAATCGCGAAAAGCACAAAGATATATTCAGCAATCATCTTGTGAGAAAAATAGCTTGGTTCATAGATTGAAACGATTCCATTCTGTAATGTGATGCATCAAAATACAGTTGCGTCAAATGATAATCTTGAGATCATTTGACGTTTATCAAATAGAATCAGATAGGATCATGACAAAAATCAAAAAACCACTCTATTATATCTGACAACACCAATTATTCGACTATTTCGATATTGTAAATAGGAGATTATATGAACATTAGAGGAAAGGCATGGTGTCCCAAATGTGAACAAAACCAACCTGCAGTTCTTGTCGGTTTATCAGTCAATGGATTAGAAAAAACAGTCACAGGATTTTGCTCCATATGTGAGCACCCTGTACATCGAAGGTTAACATCCAAACCCAAAACAACCATACACCGTGAACATATCCAAAAAGACAACTGTGTTCCATTGCACTCAAAATCAGATCCCCAGAACGAACCATCTGAGAAAAACATAAAACAAGTGCCTGAGATAGAGAAGCCGTCATTGCTTGCTCTTTTGGCTATCTTTTCCGGTTGTCTGGTAATTACCTATCTTTTATAGGTAATTGTACAACCGTACATCGATAGATTCATTTTTAAGGATATATAGAAAAATGTATTTGTTTCAGGAAAGACCAACGTATGTTCCGTTCTTTCCTGAAACAAGGTACATAACTATTTAGCCATACAGGTTTAACATGTCTATCATCACTTTATTATCCAAATCACAAGCCCCCATAACAACACGTAGTTTTTACGCACAAGAAACAGCAAGTCCAATCATCTCATCTATTGCACATGTCCCAGAACTTCTCCTAAAAGGCATGCCCTTTATCGGACAAGCACTCGGGGCTTCTTCTGTTTCGCTTCGCATGAAAGAAATGATGATTCTACGAGCATCTACCAAATTACACTGCTCATATTGCACCAATACACATACAGTTGTTTGTATTCAGGCAGGCCTCACACATAATGAGATTTTGGCACTTCGTGGTGAAAAAGAGGTCGATGAGGTTTTCACCGAAGCAAAAGAAAAACTATTGATTGCATGGACAGACGCCATGTCAAATGGTGGAAATCCTATTTCCACTTCGTTAAAGGAGCAAATGATACAGCATTACTCGGAAGCAGAAATAGTCGAATTCAGCTTGTGTATTGGAGCTACGATCATGCTCAACCGATATGCAAGTGCCCTATCTTTGCCTGTAGACCCAGATCATCTCCGTATACTAAACAAACAGGGATTCTCCATTGTCTCGTAAGGAGTCGATCTTATCAGCCATGGAAGAAAACCGTATGTCCAAGCGGCTATGGTTTTACACTAATTATCATTGTAATCTTGCATGTACATACTGTCTCACAGAGTCTTCTCCATCTGTTCCCAAACGAATATTCCAACCAGAAGAGATGATCTCTATAGCAAAACAAGCATCAGAACTTGGCTTTGAAAGTATTGGAATCACAGGAGGAGAACCTTTCTTGATCCCTACTCTCGTTGATACACTACACTCCATCCTTGACATCCTTCCGGTTACGCTACTCACAAATGGCACCTTGTTTCACAAAAAAAGGATTGAAGAACTTCGTTCACTCGCCGGACGGGATCTTCGCATGCAAATCTCTCTTGATTATGCAACACCCCAAGAAAATGATGCCATGCGTGCACGTGGAAATTTTGAAAAAGTCATCCAAGCTATTCCACTACTCTTGGACATACCTTTGCACATTCGAGTCGCCAGCACCATTGACCAACATACCTCACAAGAAGAAGATGCTCTAAATAAACTCGTACACAAACTCGGTATCCCCAAAAAAGATCACATCGTACGTAAGATTATCCACCGAGGAAGAGCCCAATCACAAGGACTTGGCATCAATGCCTCTATTGAAGAATTGATGCCAGAATTAACACTGACTGTTGATGGTGCTTTTTGGTCTCCATTTGCACCCACCTATAAAGACGGCCGATTGCAAAAAGACTTATTGATTAGTAATACAATCCAGCCACTAAGCGCACCAGTAGACATCTTACTTTCCTTTATCGCACAAATACCGTATCAAGCCAATGAACATACGGCTGGATTTGTCTGAGCGTAACAATTTGATCCGGTGGATCAACCCATTTCAAATCATCAATGATGCTTAGTTGTACTGTTCTGGAATGTCATCATCTGTCGACGTATACATAAAAATATTTTTTTGTAGACTTTTTTGTAAACATTGTTTACAATATGAACAATGTTTACAAAAGGAGTATTCAAATGTTGCTATTCATCATCTTATTCTTTTCATCTCTCTCTCAGGCCGAACGCGTCTCCAACATACTTAGTGCACCTCCCATCAAATTCATGCATGGATTTCGATTCGGATATGGATACACCAATATCGATCCGGCCGAACATGAGTTACTACACTCCAAATGGCTATATTTAATCGGTTACGAGCTAAATCAAAAACTCCTTGGAGGAGACTGGATTGATGTCATCTTTGTAGAAAACATTTCCGTTGTTGGACTCAATCAAAGTTTATTTATCCCATCAGGCAATGCCCTAATCGGATTTGAATTCCATGATAGTTTTCAGCTTGCAAGTGGTATTAACTTTGTTCCCACTGAAGAACCATTTCATATGGTTGTCGCAGCTGGCTGGACTCCCAAAGTCGGCGATATCAATATTCCTTTCCACCTAACCTACATCCCCGATGTACATAACCATTGGAGAATGTACCTCACCACAGGAGTGAACTGGTAATGTGGCTTTTTATTACATCTATACTAAGCGCCCATACACTATCTCAAAATAAATGGAATCATAATATCTCATTGGGCTATCAATACAGAACTCTAGTGCCAGAAGAAAGCTTCCTGTCTTCCCACTGTTCTGTATTACAATATAGCGGAGTCTTTACATTATCTGGAACTGGAGGTGTACATGCTTTTGTCGAGCCAAGTATGGGTATTGTAGGGCTTAATCAAAGTATTTTACAGCCGTCTGTATCTATGATTTTGGGATTTCAGTTGGGCAATAGTTTCACAATAGGAAGTGGACCGACTGTTTCCACTCGAGATGACCAAGAAAATACTTTTTTTCCACAGATCTTAATAGAAGGATCTTTGTTACTCCATGTCGATGGAAGTACCATTCCCATAAAATTTGGATACGTACCGATGTCATATGGATTAACACAATACCAACTAACAATAGGGTATACGTGGAATTAATTATTCACCACATATATGATTGTCGAACACATGACTGGAATTTATCATGATTGAAAACTTTTCCCCATTCAACACAGTACATGGCTTTATACTTATTTTGTCTATTGTATTTGTTATTGTCGTTCTTATTTTTGCTCGGCGGCTACCTCCAAAATATGAAGTATTCCTTCGAACCATCTTTTGCGCTTTGGTTTGGGGTCAAGAAATAACGCTATATTACTTTCGATATACACAAGAGATTTTATCTCTTTCAGAACACCTTCCTTTACACATGTGTAGTTTATCCGTACTGTTGATCCCCATCGCTCTTTTTAAAAAGACCAGAACATTATCCTGCCTGTTATATTTTTGGGGAATGGGTGGAGCTACACAAGCTTTACTCACTCCAACCGTAACCGCACAAACCAATCCATTTTTATTTTACCAGTTTTTCATTTCCCATACATTTATTGTATTAGGAGCCCTATATCCGATATTTATATACTGTATCAAACCATCTCGAGCCGATCTAAAAAAATCAATCATGTATACGATTTTGATACTCCCCTTTATTGGACTCGTAAACTGGCTTGTTCAAGGAAATTATTTTTATCTTTCTCACAAACCCGAAGCAAAAACACTCTTGGATGCACTTGGCCCCTGGCCCATCTACATCATTCCCTTAATTGGAATCGGTATCGGATTATTTTCTCTCCTTTATCTCCCCTTTGAACTGCGAAAATCAAATAAAACAAACACCAAACAAGAAAAATAAAACAGGAACAAACATGACCGATACCACCATCTCACGTGTTCAACGACGAAGAAACAAAAAATTTAATCAAATGCTAGAACATGCAATGAAGCTCATTGTCAAAAATGGTTTTTCATCACTCACAATGCGAACCCTCGCTCATTCTCTTGATATAACACCCGGTGCACTGTACCGATATTTTCCCTCCAAAGGACACATCATCGGTGCTCTTGGAAATCAGATCTTAGAGACGTATACCCACTCCATGCAAAAGTCCACAGCATCTGCCCAACAACTCTATAAAGGTATTGCTCCAAAAGAGAAGAGCATTTTGATCATCGGTGCACTCGCAAAAAAATATTTTACCCTTTCCGTTCAATCTGCTGAAAAATATCGCATCCTGCAGATGATTATGACAGACGAAACACGATATATGACCAACCCAGAAGACTACTCTAAATTTATGAATGGTTCCATGGAACTTCTCCAATACGTTGCCCTACAATATGACGAGGCTGCAAAGACAAAAGCAATTACACAAGGAAATGGTTTTGAACGGGCATTGATCTTGCTCACACTTCTTCAAGGTAGCCTACAACTCATTAAATTTGGACAAGAAATGCCCCAAAATATCAATCCAACACAAATATTCTCCTTGGGTTTCTCCAATCACTTACTGGGTCTTGGAGCCTCAAAAGAACAGGTTGACACAATGATTCAAAATTTATATATTGGAGATTAAACCTATAAAAAATCATCTCTATGTTCTCAGTATTGCTGTTTCTAACCATTGGTGGTTGTGCAAAAACAACGCTAGAATCAAAACGACCAATTGTACAGGGGCATAGAATTTCTGGTGTTTCTCAACAACCATTACAAGCATTAAAACATGCACAGAAAAATGGATACCCAAGCATCGAAATAGATGTATCCCTAACGTCTGATATGGTTTTGATTATTCACCATGATTACTGGCTAAGCAAAACTTCCTGTACACAAAAATATGAAGATGACTCATCGAATCAAAGCTTCATCAAAGATCATACATGGGAACAATTGAATCAAAAAACAACATGCCCATCAAGAATCTTATCGGTAGAAGAATTTTTATCTTCCGACATGCTCTCTTCGAAGGTTCTGATTAATTTAGATATAAAATATCATCCCAAATTTACACATCCGAAAGAGCGATTTATCCAAGCGCTTCTCGATCTTACCTCTCGACATCCAGATCGGAACCTTATGCTAACAACAAGTGATCGTGACATTGTACAACACCTAAAGAAAACAATACCAGTTCCCGTACTACTCGAATACCCTTTTTTTTCCAGCACAAACCGCGACCATCACAATATTATGATTGCCTTGCACGCCAAAATCAAGGTATTATTTGGAGTCGTACAGTTTGTGGATCTTGTAAAACAATCAAATGCTGATGGGATAAGCCTCCCATTCCAGATCGTTGCACGACGTGATGTACAACGTCTGAACGAACAAGAAATGATGATTCAACTTTTTACGGTCAATGATCGTACAGATGCCCAAAGACTTTGTTCGTGGCCCATCGATATTCTTATTTCCGATTTACCTGAATCAATGACGTGTTTTCGACCACTCGCAACAGTACCATCTGATGGCAGAGATTGACTGGATCATTCCGTAATCCTACATCACCAAAAAAACATTCGATTCAAGATATTCCGAATCATCTGAAATATCCTATGAAGATGCCATCTGGTTTGAAAAATGATTTGCTCGTTTTTCAAAGGATCGGGACATAGAAAGTCCTGTTTCAAGAGTAGGGATTCACACAGGAAATATCGAAAGCACCAAAAATATGAACGATGGTGTAATTGGGAATGTCATCAATATGGCTGCTCGTCTTGAGAAGAAAAATAAACAATCTGATACCAATATTTTGTTTGGCCGATCCATATACGTTGTGCTTACATCTCATTCGTCACATACTTGTCTAAACTGATACGTCTATACAAAGATATTGTATAGATATCTACAAACAAAGGATCACATCATGCCCACATATCTATCAGCAATCATTACTGTCAAAAACCCAGAAAAATTGAAAGAGTATATTTCACAGGTTCCTGCAACAATGGCGCCGTTCGGAGCTACATTAGTGTTTAGAGGAAAGGTGCACACTGTTTTGAATGGCGAAGAAAAACATCACATCGAAGCCGTTTTTTCCTTTGAAAGTGCAGCAAAAATCGAGGCGTGGTATCAATCTGATGCGTATCAGTCGTTGATTCCAGTAAGGGATGAAGGGGCAAACATGACCATCAGTATCTTAGAAGGTTTTTAGTTTTATCTCTTAAACATACGCTTGAACCAACTCATTTTAAGACGTCTTCCACCAAGAGAAAAAATCGTCTCCTTAATGTCCATCATACTCACGAATAGAAAGATAGGCCTATCATACTATTTTTTCTTGTCGCACAGATAAAACCGTAAAAACAGATCTTTTAACGCAGAGCAAAATGAATGGGATCATGGTAGTTTGTAAAATTACCGCCCCATATAACTTGATGTTTTTTGGCCACGAGATGAACCCCCTTTGCTTTCCAATCTGCTTTCGAAGAAGACTTTTGCAGCATTCCATCCCAGCAGATCAAATTGATATCCATCGCCTTTCTTTTCTCATGTCGGCTCTTACCGGGCTTTGCATTATCCGGGTTTTTTTCATATAGTATTTTTTGTTTTTCTGTATCTCGGTAGCCACTTGTAATCAGCACCTTACACCATGTTTGTGATTCAATGTCGGAGAAAAACTGCCGAAAAAAATCTTCATTTTTACCCATCTGTTTAAATTTCTTTCCATTTCTCTGATTCAGATACAACGTCATGATCAAAAGCCCCACAATACAAACTGTGACTAAAGAAACCGCAACAATACCGATTTTTTTCATTCGAACCTCCTCAAGATATGATCGTTCATCAAATAATATTTTGATATTTGAGAATCTGTGGCGTTATCCCAAAATCGCACCGATTTCTCTACTATCACCCCCGGTGGCCACAAGGTCTCCGTGTTGTAGATCGCATCATCAAAGCGTGCACTTTGAAATCTTGCTTTGCTGAAATCTGTTCCTCGTATATCCGCATTGGAAAAATCTACCTCTACCAGATCCAAATCCACAAATTTTGCATATTGTAGAATCGCTGATTCAAAACAAGCTCCTTGTACATTGCAATCTTGTATGACAGGATCCGCATCATCAAAACCAATATATTCACAATTTGAACCGTATAAGTAGATTTCTTGCAAATCTACATAACGAAAATCTGCACCACGAAGATCGGCTCCTGTCAGATTACTCCCATTCAAAGACACAGCACGAAAAGAAACTCTTTGAAGATTGGCTCTTGGACCCAACGCTCCTGCGTTGATATAGTCAAATCCAGAAGGCCATTGGGTAGAATCATCATAGCGAGAACCTTTCAGTGACACATCCTCCAGATTGAGATCTCTGAGATCCAAACCTTCAAGATTCAACTTCCAATCTTCCAATTTCTCGTCTATATACGCCTCTCTTTCGATAAAAATAGACAGTGAAATAATGTCCAATGCGCGCATTGATCGAAGGGAAATATAATCTTTGGGTTCATGTGAAGAAACAAAATCAGTAAAGAACCTTTCCAAATATTTTTGTATTCTTGGGCGTGATACGACAATATGGTATTTCAAATATGTTCAAAACATCTACGACACGAAGCTGCATCGAAAGAATCAGAAGACGAATCTGTGTAAATGATTCTAGATCTCCACGCAACATCTCTGTCATTACATCGACTCTTTCTTCCGACAACGAAAAATTGCATCGGTACATTTCTTCACCAGCCTTTATTTCCA
>NYTD01000316.1 GCA_002683315.1 Deltaproteobacteria bacterium
AATCGATACAATCAAAAAATACGCGTCCAGCTTATCGCCCGAGATGTCCGAGAAAGTGTGACCGAAGATTAGCGAATCTATGGATCTGATAGCTCAATCTTATTGTTGATCAATACATGCAGTTCTACTTGTGTTGGAAGAACGTTACTTTTTGCGTTTCTCCAAGCGGCACGCGCTTCTTCAATATATCCATACTCATATTCTGCGTTTCCATGCTCTATATACGGCCAAGGACTTTCTGGATTGGCTTCTATTGCGAGTAGAAATGAAGCTCGTGATTGTTTCCACTCATTTCGATGTGCATGATACCAACCTTTGAGGATATGGGTTCTTGACAGTCTATAGTCTGTTTTCGTTGAAGTAAGCTGAACAGGTTTTGGTGGTGGCGGAAGGGGAATTGGTTCATGAACACAGCTGAACCATAACATGACACCATACATATTAGATCTCTCTTTCCCAAAGCATCTTGGCACCAATATTCATCGGAATACGATAGCAGGCATACCAAAGAAGCATGGTACACAAAGCAAAAAAGGCAACGCTTATATACTGCGTGTTGTGAAGAGGTACTTGACGCAATGAAGAAGAGATAAACAGATATACAGGATAGCTTTCCAATAAGAGGGTGGCAAAAACAGTACATAAAGCAAATACCATATATAGAACACCCGATGGACTCGCAGCGAGTTTGGATGCATTGTCTGCTTTGAAATCGGGATACATGGCACCCATGCCTACAGCCAGACCTGATAGTGCAAAGCTCAATCCGGCCGCTGTAAATATGGCGGTTGCTATGAGAGTTGGTTCTGCACGAAGAATCGCAGAAGACGACACCGCCAACAATTCTCCGATAACAAACATAGGAAAAATGCCAGGCCATAATTTGGAAGAGAGGTATTCTTGCGCACTAATGGGACTGGTTCGTATCACCCAAAATCCACGTCCTTCAATGGATACTGCTGAAAATTGAAATCGAGCGGCGAGTGCGGCCATCACAAATCCAACCAACGCGAGGATGAGAAAAGACAGTGCATTGATCCAAGGTCGCATCCAAGGGCCTTTAAAGGTTTCAACGGGAAGTGCTGCTACTGAAATGAGCGCGATAACCACAATTGAGCCTACCAGAAAAATTTGTGTCCATTGAGCAGGGTCACGTAAGAAGCATCGTATGTCTTTACTGACGATGACTTTTGAGAGAGGAGATAGTGGTTTTGTCCAGATCCGAATGAATGCATTGAGTAGAGGAGATTTTGCCATACGCGCAACACGGGCTTCTTGTGCCTTACTTCGTCCATCATCGTAGAGAGTTGTATTGATCCATCGAGAGACTCCTACCAGAGCAAATCCCCCAGAGACAAGAAGACCCAATTCCAACAGAGGTAGACTCTGTCCCGAAAGAGAGGCGAGTATTACCTTGGCAGACCAACTTGGAGGACTGAGTAAAGGGAGAGGGGTTTGAATTTCTGCGACATACTCTGCAACGCTATCAAAGTTTTCTGTGTTGGCAAGTCGCTCAGGACGTAACGAACGAAGCCAAGTAAACATAGTGACCATTGCAATAACACCAACAATCATCAGTGATTCTCGAATACGCCTTGCCGGAAATGCGGAGACAAGTAGGCTTGCAACTGTGATCCCAATAGCACAAGGTATGAGTGCAAACATGAGCAAAGAAAAGAGCATGATGGGGTAAAATGTCCAGCTCGCTTGATAGACAATTCCATAGGATATCAAAATGGGTAAGGCGAGTGATATAGGCATCCATGATGATTGTACAAGTGTGTCGATGAGGCGTCCGAAGAAAAAATGCGCTCGGCTAATGGGTAAAGATAGCAGTAGCTCCAAATCATCTGACAGATAAAATGAGGAAAGCGCTGTGACTGTGCTGGAAAAACAAAGCAGACCAAAAAGGCTGAGCATCAATATATCAAGAAGCTTTCTAAGGATAAATGGGCCACCGATTTCGACGCCATACATCGTATCGATGCCCCACCAAAACAGGGCAAAGAGTCCTGCCCAGAATAGGAGACCAAAGACGCCAAATATAGAGATAAGTCTTTTTTCGACGGGAGATGATTTTTTCCATTGATTGATAAGCCCCATATAACGAGGCCATAATAGTTTTCGAATCATGGTTTGCTCTGTTGTGGATTACGTTCTTCTGATTCTTGTATGGTCCAGCGAATGAATGAGCGCAGCAATTGGTTTCGTTTTGCTCCACCGACGAGTGTTCGTAGATCTTCGTAGAGTGTGGGATCTCGCAAAAGAAGAGCCGCCGTTCCTGTTCCGTTGTTGAGGCTTTCACTGGCTTTTTGAAGTTCCTCAACGGACAGTGTAATCTTGGAGAGGATTTCTTTTTGTTTGGGATCAAATAAGATGGCATATGCCAAAGAATCAGATTGCTCAAAAGTTCCAGCGAGTCGAGATAATGTTGTTGCTGCTGTTCGAATCTCCTTGATGGCAGTACGTCCGTTGGTTCCATATAAGAGCTCGTGCGCAACTCCTGATCCCTTTTCTAATGCTTCCATTGACGAATTGAGAGAGGATGTCGCACTGCTGAGATTGTTGAGGCTTTGTGCGATATTTTTGGTCAGTTTCTTATCATACAAAAGTGCATGAATGAGACCGTTGCCTTCTTTTACTTCTGTGATCATACCCTCCATCTCTTGTACACTATGTGCGATGGAGGTACTGGTTCTTCGTGCATCTTCCTCTGTTCCCAACATGATATCAACTTTTCTTCCGATGCTGTCGAGACGGTTTACAATGCTTGTAACTTTTTTGGCGTATTCTATGATATCGATGGCTTCTTCTGCGAAAATAAATTCTCCTTCTTCAATTACGGTGCAATCAGAGTCACCCATATTGATGGTGACAAGCTTATCTCCTAAAATTCCCACCGTATCGATACGAGCACGAGAAGACACTTTTGGTAGAATTTTTAGATTAGTTGGGCTTTCTTGTTCTTTTGTACATTGTCGAATGAGATTTTTGTATTTGTTTTCAAGTGAGAGATGAACGATTAGCTTTCGTTTATTGTCTGTTGCAAATTGAATGCTTAGAACTTCTCCGACATCCCATCCCGAAAGACGAACAATGGCTCCCTCTTTCAGTCCAGAAACATCATTCCATTCTGTAACGAGGGTATATCGATCTGCGAAAATCTTTGTAGAGCCGCTGACAAAGAATAGAAAAGCGCCGAGAAGGGCGATAAGGAAAGAGACGAAGAGTCCTACTCTGAGATTGTTATTGGAACGCATACATAGCCCATAGGTCAATTAGCTGTAGTCATAGTGTAACGTAAATATAGATTTTTCTTGACGATGATATCTCGTAAATGTATCAAAGCCTATTTATTATGTATTTGAATTTGTATGCGAGCTATTTTTTTATAGGAGATTCTTGTGGAATTGATAACGAACCAAGATATTATTGCAGGATATTTAACAGATGCATCGAATACACATGGTCATGCAGATGCTCTACTGCGTCCCCGTGATACACAAGAAGTGGTTGCTATTGTTCGGATGGCGCAAAAATACAACATACCCATTACAGTAACAGCACAAAGAACGTCGACAACTGGGGGGCCTGTTCCAAATGGTGGATGGCTTTTATCCACAGAAAGACTCAGCACGATTCACAGTGATACACATGTAGATGGTGGTGTGATCTTGGGTGAGTACCAAAGGTATTTGGAGCGCAAAGGATTACTTTTTCCTCCTGATCCAACTTCTCGAAATGAATGTAGTATTGGGGCTTGTGTTGCTTGTAATGCGAGTGGTGCTCGTAGTTTTCGATATGGAGCAACAAGACTATGGATTGAGCGATTAGAAGTCGTTACCCCCAATGGTGAGGTGCAAATCGTCGATCGAAATACACGAATTCCAGAACATTGGCCTGATATATACTGGAGAGAGCCAAACGTAAAGACATCGGCAGGCTATAGCCCGACAAATAACTTATTGGATTTGATGATAGGTCAAGAGGGGACATTGGGAATCATAACAAAGGTCTGGACCAAGTTGATCACGTTGCCAAATGAAGTTTTGGGTATGATAGTGTACTTCTTTCATCTGGAAGATTGTGTGTCATGTGTAGAAGAACTGCGTATAGGAGCAGTCCGACCAAATCAAGAAGGAAATATTGATGCGTTGAGTCCACGTGCGATTGAATTTTTTGATGCACGGAGTATTTCACTCATGAGAGCTCGTGTCGAAGTTCCAGAAAAAGCCACTTGTGGTTTGTTTTTGGAAGTTGAGCATGATGGTGATTTGGATTTGGATCCATGGTTTGATATTTTTGAGCGTCATCATGCTCTATGTGATGATATTATTGCTGCTGAAAATGATGAGGAACGAGAGAGGTTGTATCGTGTTCGTCATGCGATACCTGCTGGTGTCAATGAACAGATTATTGCCAATGGAATGCCCAAGGTTGGGACAGATTTTTCTGTTCCGGATTCTGGTTTGCGGGCGATGATGGAAGTGTATGATGATGTGTCTATGCCAAGTGTTCTCTTTGGGCACATCGGTGATAATCATTTGCATTTAAATTTACTCCCACGTAATTCTTCGGAGTTGGAGGATGCAAAAGCATTGTATGTGCAGTTGGCGCATAAAGCTGTATCTCTTGGAGGTTCGGTTTCGGCGGAGCATGGAATTGGAAAGATCAAAAAAGGTCTATTGGCACATATGGTGGGTCAAGATGTGGTACATTCGTTCCAAGCGCTAAAATCAGTAGTCGATCCGAATTGGATTTTGGGTAGAGGTGTGCTTTTTGAAAAAAAATAATAAAGGATCTGTAAGCACATTAAGGAGTATTTCGTTGTCTCAAGAAAACAAAACAAAACGTCCAAGTCTTGAGGAGGAAAAAGTTGTGATTTTGCGCGCGCAATCTGGAGACCGTGCTGCAGCAGAACAGCTGTATTCTTGGTTTGGACTACAGATCTTTCGAAGTGTGATTTTGGCTCGATTGCCCGATGTAGATCACGCTGAAGATGTACTATGGGATACGTTTCGAATCGTTTTTGAAAAAATAGAACAATTCCAAAATTTTGACAGGAGTATCTTTTTCTGGATTCGAAGGATTGCCATCAACCTTGTCATTGACACTTATCGTAAGAGAGTCAAACAGAGTAAAATAGCGGAGTCAATTCTTGCGAGAGATGCTCTTTCGGAGGTTATGTCTGTGCCTGAGTCATCCCCAGATCAAGGATTGATAGATAAAGATGCACGATCCTTGATTGAACTGTCGCTGAGTAGACTCCATACACGATATGCACAGGCATTACGTCTACGTTTATTGGAAGATAAGGACAGAGAAGAATGCGCAGATATTATGGGAGTACGAGTCGGAAATTTTGACGTAATCTTTCATAGGGCATGTGTAGCATTTCGGGATAATTATCCACCATGAGTCGTAAAAAAGAAGATTTTGTTCGAGACTGGCTTGCCGGAAGAGGTTCGCGAGAAGATGTGGAAAAAGAAATACAAGAGACTGTATTTATTCTTTCTCCCAAGCATGCACCTCACCCTAGAAAAAATATTGATCAGATTTTTTCTAGACTTCGCGGAGGTCCATTGTCTCTTTTACCTCAAGAAGATGTTCATGAAGATGTGGAGATGTTGTTTTCCGGAGCACAAACATCGAATGCAATTCCAAGAGGTGATATTGCAAGTGTCTTAAATGGATTGAAAGAAGGACCATTATCAGTAGACAAGGAACAAAATCATGTACGAGAAGACTCAAAAGAGTCTGCTGATGTGATTCCGTTCCGAAAGTCGTGGTCTGTTTGGGGTACAGTTTTCGCTGCAGCTGCAGTATTGCTCTTATTGGTTCAGCCTGTTGTACACAATCCCATGATGATGTTTTCTCAAGAGCAGAATAAAACAGAGTCCAAACCCATGGTGTCCAAAGAGTATGAAGTAGAATCGGTTCAAGAGGAAGAATCGAAAGAGAATATTATTACGTTTCCTCCATCTGTACATAAAAAAAACACACGATCTACACAACCAAAGAAAAAAGAAAAAACCAAAATAAATCCAACATCTCCTCGGATAACAGTCCCCAAAAAAAGGAGTTTTAGACAAGAAGAAGTTGTCTCTGAAAAAAAACGTGCTCAAGCAGACTACTTTTTGAACGAAATGGAAGATGAAGAGAGTATATCGCTTGAAGATACAAAAAAAATTGAACAGTCTCAAGAGATAGAAAAAGTAGAAAAAAGGATGGAAGTTCTTGAAGCTGCTCCCACGCCAGCAACGGAAACGATTGCTGCGCGAAGCCAGAAGGATGAAAATGCAAAAGATGTCCTTTCTATTCTTCGTGAGGAAGCGCTA
>NYTD01000317.1 GCA_002683315.1 Deltaproteobacteria bacterium
ATTTTGGTCTCTTCTGATAGATCGGTTACCATATCGCGAATTGCATTGAGCTGATCTTCCGTGAAATTGGTTCCTGTGGCAGTATTATAGTAGTTGATATCGAATGTTGTCATACTAACCCCACCAACACCGTTGGCATTGTGTAAAAAGTCTCCTGTATCAAAACCATCTGAAGAGAGATGCTGGTAGTAGCGTGCCTGGTCTCCAGAGCGAATGATGCCATTGTTGGAGTCATCAGGATTGGTGCTAAAAACCAGATCATTTCCAGCATTGGCAAATTCAAGCTTGATCCATCCACCATCATCGGTTGTCATATCGCAGGAAACCAAAAATGGATCCAATCCGGAACCATATCCGTCGGGGTCGATAGAATAGTTTCCGCTTTGCGTTGCACCAAAACCACCATAGTCCAAAATATCAGAACAGCTAGACAAGCATCCCGAAAATGGCGTTATGGCTATATTGTCATCGTCGCAGTCATCGCTATTGGTGCTGTACCCAGTCGGGACAGAGCAAGCATTGGTCGATATAGAGGAGCCAAATCCATCGCCGTCATTATCTTCGTAGTAGGTGTCATAATTTAGTGCTGAAGGATCATCGATGATGCCGTTACAGTCATCATCGGTGCTATTGCACAGCTCTGTGGCTGCTGGTGAAATACTGTCTGAGGCATCATTACAATCATCATTGTTTTCGACATAACCATTGGGCTGTGCACATCCAAAGATGGCATTGGTGTCATCTCCATATCCATCCAAGTCTATATCTGCATAATAGAAGTACGCGTCTGTTGCATCGGACTCATCGACAATACCGTCGCAATCGTCATCAATTTCGTTACATAATTCCACCGAAGAAGGATAGGCTTCACTGTTTTCATCATCACAATCGCCAAACTGCTCGGCATATCCGCTCGGAAGTGTACATGCCTCTTGAGTTTGTGTCTCAACTCCATATCCATCTTCGTCTGTATCTTCGTAATAGGTATTGAGATTCATCGTTGCTTGATTATCGATGACACCATCACAGTCGTCATCGATTTGATTGCAGGATTCTGCTGCACCGGGAAAGATTAAGCCATCTGTATCATCGCAGTCGCTGCTGTCAGCTACATATCCGGTGGGTTGCGTACATTGTGTGACAGTGTATGAGCTGCTTCCGAATCCATCGCTATCATAGTCAATATTCCAGATGGAGGCATCGATGGCTTCTTCATCAACGGTTCCGTCACAGTTGTCATCGATTTGGTTGCAGGTCTCGGTTCCATCTGGAGAAACAAGACCATCAGTATCATTACAATCATCACTATTGGTTGTGTATCCGGTAGGAACAGTGCAGCTGAGCACGGTGATGTTTGCATTTCCAAATCCATCTCCATCATAGTCTTCAAAAAAATCTATGGAGCCTATGGCACCCGATTCATCAATGTTTCCATCGCAGTTGTTGTCGATGGCATCACAAATTTCAAAGGCGCTTGGATGGGCAAAGCTTTCGGTGTCATCGCAGTCTCCCGCCATGGTGACGTAGCCTTCAGGAATCTCACATGCATCGACGAAATTATCATCGCTTCCAAAGGAATCTCCATCGGTGTCAAGATAAAAGCGTTGGGTGACATCTTCATCAATGTTTCCATCGCAGTTGTTGTCTATATCGTCGCAAAATTCATTCTCTATGGGGGAGATGTTGGCGTTGGTATCGTCGCAATCACCCGCGATGGTAGACAAACCGACATCGAGCTGGCATGTATCTACCATTTGATTTTCATCTCCAAAACCATCGCGGTCTTCATCGACATAAAAGAGTTCCCCAAGTCCTTCATCGATGGTGTCATCACAATTGTTGTCAACACCATCGCAGAGCTCTTCTGCGCCTGGGTATGTGTTTGCATCCGAATCATTACAGTCGGTTCCAATGGAGACAAAACCATCGCTTGGCGAGCAGGCTTCGATGGAAATATTTGGGCTTCCAAAGCCATCCTCGTCTGAGTCTGCATAAAAAGTTGATAGGACATCTTCATCGATGTTTCCGTCGCAGTTGTTGTCGATACCGTCACAGAGTTCAGGAGTGTTGGGGTTGATCTGTGAATTGGAATCATCACAGTCTTCATCGCTCAAAAAACCATCTCCATCTTCATCGATGGATTCGACAACCGTACCATCTGTGGGGTTGTCTTTACTTTCTGAGGAACAAGCGAATAGGAATATTAGATAAGGTGCAAACATAGGGGTTCTCATAATAGAGTTTTTCTTTGAAGTCTTCTAAACTTCATTGTACTGTCTGTATCATATAAAATTATTGAAATGAGACAAGAAAAAAGGCTTCTCATGTTGAGAAGCCTTGTGTATTTTCGTAAAGAGCAGAACAGTTAGTGTCCGCTTGATTTTCCTTTTGCTTTTGCATTCCATACACGGGTTGCCAATGCAAAGCCGATGATACCGACAATGATCATGGATATGGGCCATGCGTTCCAGTTTTCGGGTTTTGTTACCGCACCAATGAGCTTTCCATCAGCATCGAATTCTTCTTTGGGAAGGAGGATTCCATAGGTCAAGGACATGACACCGGTACCCAAGTAGACGAAGCCATCGATGATTCCCACGGCAATACCTACATTCTTCTTACCGCCAAAATCCATACTGGCGGTTCCAGAGAGCATACCGTGTACACCGATTACGCACATGGAAAGCAAAATACAAACCACACCGGGAATGGACAGCTTGAATGTACCAAAATCCACAGCAGGCATGGTGAAGGTGAAGTAGAGAACGATGGAGAACAAGATTACGCCAAGATAGAGAATCGCGGCAACCGGGCCTCGACGAGACTGGAATAGACGGTCGGAAATAATCCCTGCAACCACACCACCAGAGATCCCTGCGATACACAAGAACATGCCCCAGTGGTCGTAGATGAAATCACCTTTGAGCATGAGGATATCGTTGGTCTGCTTGGCAAAGGTTCGGTACCACTGCATCGGAGACTGGCGAATGAAACCAGAACAGAATTCGATGAGTGCGATGGTGATGATGACCGGATTGGTAAGCATCATTTTGAATACTTCAAATGCGGAGAGTTGTGGTCCATCATCTCCAGATGAAGCGTCTGCGGTATCAAAGTCTTCGAGTCCAGCTTTTCCGGGGCTATCTCGAACGATGAAGAAATCGATGAACCAGAAGATACACAGTAGTGCTGTCGGAACGAGGAATACACTGGCGGCACCCAGTCCTATATCTACTCCTTTTGCATTTACCAGCTGAGAGGTGGCAAAGAACGATTCGGGAGAAGCTACGAATCCATTTACGATCGCATATCCCCAGTCGAAAGCAAAATAGATTCCCAGTGATATCAATATTCCAAAAATGGCACCAAAGACACCACGTTCACGAACATGGAACCATGGTGCATTACATTTCACAACGGCTACCGCGCCAAAGCTTTGGAAATACATGTTCACACCGTAGAGTACAGAGAAAAGTGGAACAAAGTTGTTGGCTACCCAATCTTGTAGCGACCAGCCGTATACGAGAGAAAGTGTAGCCAAGCCCATGAGCAGGTTGGCGAGTGCTGATCCTGCAGAACCAATCAAAATGGCGAATCGTCCTCCGAGCTTATCAGTGAGTGGACCGTTGAGCAAGAATGCACAACCATATACGATGACACCGACGGTAAAGATGTTTCCAAAATCATCATTCCCCATCATGGCACCACCGGATGGATCCTTCATCTCTTCAAAAGCAAATTTACTGACCTTGAGATTGTAGCGTCCCATGTACAAAAATGCATAGGTCAGCCCTAATGGAAGCCAATTCATGATACGACGGCGTTTGAACGCGTCGCTATGATCGACATCCTCTACGGATGGAAGTCTTGATAGTACAAGAATTACCACCAACAATAGCGCTGAAATTGCGACTAATTCACCATTCATAACTTCTCCCATAATGATGTTGGTGAATAGGTATAATTCGCTGTATGTCTTTTTGTTTTTTCAATCAAGTGAAAACATTGCGAAAAATCGAAGATGAAATTTTCTTTTGCCATGAATCTTGTTCTTAGGATTGTGCGGTGCAGATATAGTATTCGGTGTCTTTTGTGACTGATAATGATCGATCCCCTTTTTTCTTGATTCTATGAAATGTAAGAGTATTTGTCTGTGACAACGTGATATTTGCTATTTGATAAAAGAATATTCCCAATGAAAAGAGGTCTCTGTTGTAGGTATGAGCTCATTTTTTCGTAATGCGTCACCCAATGAGCGCATATACATCCAAACTCAAGATCTATTTTCATCCATGAACATTCAGTGCTTCTTTGTTGGGAAAAGTACGTTGAGTTTGGAGCGCTTGCAAATGGCTGTAGATTATGCAGCAAAAGTTTGTCCAGGATCTCGGTTGGTATACCACAAAGGAAAATGGTTGGATAGCGGGAAGGAACCCACTGTTTCGAATCTTGAGCACGATCTCTTTGATGGATACAACTTTGATGTGCTGAACCTTCAAAAGAATCTATTGCTTTTGGATGGTCCTCCCATTGAAGTGCTGCTCGTGTCGGGAAAAACACAAGGAATCTTGTTTCGGATGTTTCACGGGATCATGGATGGTAAAGGAGCTTTGATTTGGATTGAGAATGTGTTTCGAGCACTCCGCAAAGAAGCGTTGATCGCCATTCCTTCCCGCCATTCTGATTTGTCGTTTATCCAAGAGCTGGACCATAAGAAGTTCAACAGTCTTCAGTTTCCTGCCAAGAAGATTCTTCCCGATGCACCAAAACCGAGCTATCAGCAGGTACAAACACATCGAATCACCATCAAGGGAAATTATGGGAGTTTGGTTCCGAAAATGATGAAGTGTTTTGCCAAAGAGTTTTGTGATTCGGTTTCGCTCTTTATGGTTCCGGTCAGCTTAAGAAAAAAAGATGAGTCTGTGATTTGCTCTGCAAATTTGGTGCTTCCCATTTTTATGGAGGTGGACAAAGAAGATTCGATCGGAAATATCAATCAGCGTTTTATGCAAAAGATCAAGGACGATGAATTTCTCAACATCGCCAATGCGCGGCTTGGATTGTTGGGGCATCTGCCAGATGGACTGCTTAAATGGACGCTGTATTCCTACAGTCAAATGTGCCGTATGCTGAGTGTGTTCTCTACAAGTGGGGTGATTTCCTATGTGGGAAACTATGAGCTATCAACATTTTCCTGTGATGACTTTGCATGTTCAAGTTTCTTTTCTATTCCGCTGCTTACGCCATTTTCTCCAGTTTCGGTGGTGGCCTACAAAAATACAAATGCCATAGAGATTTCCATTTCCTACAACGCTTCTCTTTTTACTCGGGAGCAGATGCGGTCGATATCCGAAAAAATCCGAGATGAGATCACAGAGAGAAGAGCCTATCAGGTTCTTAATGCAACTCATCAAGATCATGGCACCCAATCGTTGTGGGAGCGGATACAGGTTTGTATGCGACAATTTTCTCATCGGACATGCATCAAAGATGGGGATGTGAGCATGACCTACGCACAGCTCGATGAGCAAAGTGCGCAGTGGGCTTCATATCTATCCTCTGTTTGTGAACAGAGCGTGGTTGTGCTGCTTCCTCGAAGTATCTCCTTTGTGGTATGTGTGGTTGCTTCGATTCGAGCGGGTATCACATTTGTCCCCATCGATCCCAGTGTAGATCGGCATATGATTCAAAAAGTATTGCTGATTTCCGACTCTCCTGTGATTGTGAATGATGCTTCGAAGAATCTTGTAGAAGGATTGCAGAGAACTGTAATTCATGTGGATTCCATTGATGCTGCCGATTCTTCTCTTGTGCGAAGAGAAGGAAACCCTGCGTATCGAATCTATACATCGGGTTCTACCGGAACGCCAAAAGGCGTGGATGTGATGGATGGGAGTATTGTGAACTATCTGCAGTGGGCAAAACGATATTACAAGATGGATGAACACAGTGGATTTTCGTTGTGTACCTCTCTTTCGGTTGATCTGACCATGACATCGTATCTTCTGCCCCTTCTTTGTGGAGGATGTGTTCATGTTTTTGCTGAGTCGTTTAGTGGAGTGCTTGCCAAGAAAATATTGTCCGATTCAGGGGTGACGCATCTAAAGCTCACACCGTCCCACCTCAAGATCATTAATTCGCTGGTGATTACTCCTTCCTTCAAGAAGTGCCTTATCTTGGGAGGAGAAGAGCTCAGTCCCAACGAACTTCGTCATCGAGAAAGACTATTTGGAAGTGATTGTATGATCGTCAATGAGTACGGTCCCACGGAAACCACGATTGGTTGTACTGCATACACGATTCCCGAAGATATTCCCAATGTCATCCCTGTGGGAACTCCCATAGACAATGCTTCGATTCTTATCATATCTCAAGAAGGGCAGATGGTGAAGGTTGGAAATATGGGGGAAATTTATGTGGGGGGAGCTTGTGTAAGCCGAGGATATACGGGTAATCCAGATCAAACATCCGATCGTTTCGTGGAGCGGGAGGGAGTACGCTATTACCGAACCGGAGATCTGGGTTTTCTGTCTCGTGCAGGTCTTTTGATGTACTGCGGACGCCAAGATGGGCAGGTGAAGATTCACGGTAGACGGATTGAACTTTCAGAAATCGAGGCGGTTTTGCTTGCGTTTGGAGGAATGAGGAATGTCTTTGTGCGATATGATAAAGAGTATGTTAGAATCGTGGCACTGTATGATTGTGATGTAGAGATAGACCAAGATTCTCTTCGAGAATACATGAGCCGAATGTTACCCACATACAAGCATCCTCGTGTTTGGGTGCATCTGACTCATATACCGCTCGCAGTTTCAGGAAAAGTAGATGAAGCAGAACTGATTCGATTGAGTCGTGATGTCGATCAAAATAGGGTAATTGAACCGATTGTTCAAGATTCTCTTTCCAAAATGGAGCAAGAGATCGTGGCCATCTTTGCCCGTGTACTTAAAAGAGCCATACCCCAAGAGGATATGGATTCTACATTCATAGAGATGGGCGGGGACTCATTGTGCTACATCGAACTTTTGGAGTATCTAGGACAGGTTTTTGTACCTCAGCAGCATCATGAAGCATTTACAAACGCTTGTATGGAACGAATTGATGATTTTTCTATGGATGAAGCCAAGAGCTTTATACAGCGATTCTCTGAGGGGGAAGTCCGTTTTTTGTAGTATATCGGAGCATGATAAATATTAAGAGATCATATATATTTATCTCTGTCATTGTTTCAAGGGTAGTCATGAGTAAAAAGAAATCCTCCAGCAGTACAGAGCAAAATATTCGAAAGGTTTTTGCGCGAGAAAAAGAAGAAGTCCTCCCTTTTGATGTGGGAACCAAGTTCGGTATGTACATCATCGAAGATGTGATTGGTGCAGGAGGAATGAGCACGGTGTACAAAGTTCGCAGAGACCAGTCTCGCCGAAAGCACAAAGTCGAACTTCCCTCACAAGCCCTCAAGGTGATGAAACCGCATTTTTTGCAAGATGAGGATGCACGGGAGCGATTCATTCAAGAGGCTCTTACACTAATTCCCATCTCGCATCGCGGAATCATTAATATTCAAAGCATTGTGAGCCACAAGAGCCAAATTGGGATTTTGATGGACTACATCCCTGGTGTAACGCTTCGAGATTGGAATCCCAAGTACAACACCAATCAATACAAAGAGTTCTTGTTTCAGCTTTGTTCGGCTATCGATGAGCTACATTCGAAGGGAATCATCCACCGCGATCTCAAGCCCGAGAACATCTTGGTTCGTGAAGATGGAACACCATGTATTATCGATTTGGGTGTCGCCAAATCCAATAAACTTTTGGTACAAACTGCGACGGGGACTTTCTTGGGTTCGCTCAAGTATGCTCCGATTGAGCAGATTAATGGCGAAAAGATCAATTCTTCTGTAGATCGATATGCTCTTGGAATCCTCTTCTACGAAATGCTTACGGGTCGGTATCCATGGGAAGGAGATAATCATGCTGCCATTATTACGAGTAAA
Organism: Deltaproteobacteria bacterium; assembly: GCA_002683315.1. Lineage (GTDB taxonomy): Bacteria > Myxococcota_A > UBA796 > UBA796 > UBA796. Next base: position 7,997 of record NYTD01000317.1, read on the forward strand.
TACAGTGATTCCCTCATCGATATCCAATCTCTTTTACCCGAGCTGCCAGCGCATCAAGCCAAGGCGATCATGCGGCTGCTTCATCGCGAACCAAGCGAGCGATTTTCCTCTGCAGAGGAGTTCTTTCACGCACTCTATTCCACACCGATTCCCAAAATTCAATATCATACTTCTTTTGCTACACCTTCTGATGTCGGGGTTATGGGTATGGGGGGATGTGGAACCAACATGCTTGAGAAGCTTGATGAGACGATACACTCTTTTGCGTTCAACAGTGATGTACAGCATCTTCGCTCCACAAAAGGGCACATCAAGATTCCTTTTGGCATCGAGAGAACGGAGGGACTCGGTACAGGTGGTGACATCCACGAAGGGTGGGGGATTGCACAAGACAATCACGATGTGATTG
>NYTD01000318.1 GCA_002683315.1 Deltaproteobacteria bacterium
CCAGCGACAGCGAATCCGTACGTCTTTTACAAGAAGGACTCGGGCAACTCAGCTCAGAAGTAATCCCCACATCTTGGGTTTAGTTTTTTCACGAATTTTGCTCCTTTTTTTAGTACGAATCGATCATGAAACGATTACGCATTATCTCTTTTCTAATCGCATCTTCAGGATTGATATGTCTATTCACAAAACAAAGATAATATTTCAAAGGATGATTGATGTCTTCATTGTTTCAGTAAAAGCAACTCGAAAGTTTATTACTAAAATAACAGGGATTCGTAGAAAGGGGTTTATTGACTACAACAATATTGGGATGAGTACTCGTGATTCGATTCTGTTTCGTGATGCTGAAACATGCGTGTTAAAAAAGACGAAGGGAGGTTTGACGATCACTGGTTCATGGAAATGTCGATACTCAGGCAAAATCATCACCAACCCAAAAGATATTGAGATTGATCATATCGTTCCAATCAATTATGCAAAGAACCATAAAATAGGACTGTGGACTCCGGCTTCTTTTCAAGAATTTGAAAATGACACTGACAATCTTATCGCAGTTTCTAAAAGTTTGAATCGAGCCAAAAAAGACAAGTCTTTAGTGCGTTGGAAACCGCCTAAAAATCACTCTTGGTACAAGAAAAAATGGACTCAGATCTGTAAAAAGTGGACTCTGGAAAATCCTTCATAGCAAATATACGATATCGTATCTACAGTATCTCGCATCAAACTTTGTACATCTTTTGGAAAAATGATACAGATGAACACAAACGTTGGAGATGATATGGCACTGAGAAACTCACAAAAAGCTGTCCTTGCTATAACAGGAGCCACATTTATTGGAGCTCTTGCATATGCATATAACAATCCAAATTCTAGCAGTTTTGGTTATTCGCAAAACAATTTAATAGAGCTAAAACAATCACGAAATTCATTATTAAACCAACTTGAAGGAGAGTATGGAAGTACCCCAATCATTCAAAATGTACAAGGTTGGCTTTCAAACTCCCCTGGCCTTACACAATATCTTGGTACGCCCAATGTAAAAATTCTTGAGGATTGTGCATTCCGTTATACGTGCATTAACGTCGGTATGGGTACACGTACACTAATGCTAACCCAAGAAGCAGAAAATTTCTTTTCCCAACCTTCTGTCGTACAACGATGTACGAAATACGCGAGAATGGAACAGACGATAATTCAAAAAACCCTAAACAATAATACTGTGAGCAATGTGGATGTCTGTCTTCCTTTTTTGATCAACATCTATTCTCAAAATGGTCGCTAATCTTAACCTAAAGATTATAGACAGAAAGGACCACAACAGAAACAATATTTATTCTTGCATAGTCGAAGCAAATATTTTAACCCTTATGTTGTAACAACACGATGTACAAACATACAATACTAAAGAGAATGAGGTAATACAATGAGTTACGGAAGAAAGACAACCATTCAAAGCGATGAACACGATCAAAAAATCGCAGAAGCCTTAAAAGCAGAAAAACTTGCGGAAGCAAAGATACCTCCTACAATCTTGATTGGAATCGGCGGAACGGGTGCCAAAGCACTGCAGGTTCTTCGTCAAGAAATGCTTGACTATTATGGGACGGTTCGCACTGAAAGGATGCAGTATATCGAATTGGATACTGAAGTTGCCGCACAAGATCCCACTCTTTCCTCCCTAAAAGCAGATCCCAGAAAAGACAAAATACGTTTTGATGATCAAGAGTTTTTATCTTTGAGTGGAACACCTGTTAGCTCTCTTGTCGATAATGCCATGTATATTGATGGCATCAAACAGTGGTGGGATCCCAATGCAAAAGGAGAAAGTGGAAGAGTAAATCTATCCGATGGTGCTGCGCAGATTCGACCACTGGGACGACTTACATATTTCCATTTCCGAAACACCATCCGACAAAAGATCCAACATGCACAAGGTATTGTCAACAACAGTGTTGATGGAGCTTCTGGAATCGAAGTATTTATTGTTTCAGGTGCTGCGGGCGGAACAGGCTCATCGATGACCTTTGATGTATGTGCCGATGTACGCTCCATCATCGGAGACTGTAAAATCACGCTGGTTGTATGCTGTGCTTCCTTGCATCAACTTCAAGATGAAAATGCTCGATGCTATGGCAACGGACATGCTTTTTACACCGAACTCAACCACTATACAAAACATCCGTTTGTTCGCAATATCAATGGAACCAAAGAGTCAATCAAAGCCGGCTATCTCTTTGACTTTTGCTATTTGTGTACAGAGAAGAATTGGATTGGAAGAACATTGTATAGAGATCCAGAAGAAATATACATTCGCATCGGAAAAATGTTGTTTCAAAATGTTGGGGTTAAGAACATGTCTGCGGCGGCCAGTGGTGTTCGCGTAAACCGTATGCCGTGGCTCGCAAACTCCATTGTCTATTCATACGACATGAGAGGAGATGATGGAAAAAATGTAAAGTTAAATGCAGCGACATGGAATACAAAGTTTAGTAGCTTTGGTATCTATGATGTCTATTCACAAACTCGTCTTTCCTTTGAACGTGCAAAATACGAAATCGCAGCCGATCTACTTACCTCCTTAATTGGTGATGGTGTTGCTGGAGAAAATACAGCCCAAAGAATGAGAGAGCTTCTCTCGGGACAACAGCTTTTGGAAGATGGAGCAAACAGCAAGCAAGTACAAGCCATCATCACAAAACAAGGAGGTCGTAGCCTCTTTGACTCCATCAGTACAGCCATTGAAAATGCATTGGCATCCGGCAATATCTTTCAGAAAAGCACTTCTTCTTTTGAAAAGACCGTGAATACCCTCAATAATTTATTGACCAGCAAAACCAAACGTTCTGCAAGCTTGGCGACATCGGGAGAATATTACGTTCAATTGAGCAGTCAGACAGATGCGCTTTCCGATAAATTGCCTCAACTGTTGCGTGCTGGAGCAAACCAATCATTTCGTACATACCCAGACCTTGAATATGTATCCAAAGTTCTCTCGGAAATTTCTCGATTCGTAACAGCAGACAAAATGACTGCTGGTTCGGCTCCTTGGTTCCAAGAGCAGTCCAATTCACTTGCAGCAAAAATTGAAGGGTATAAAAAAGTTCGAGAAAAGAAAACCCGATTCTTAGGTGATGCACTATCCGATATAGATATGTTCCCCGAATTTCAAGCTCAGCTGATCACGGCGCTAAAAGATGAATGGCATGCTGTATTGAAACAACATGTCTTTCACTTTATCTCTGTATTTTTGGATCGTCTCGATGGCGCTGCGGTGAATCTTACAAAAGAAATCAAATCTCTTATAGATCAAATTAAAGACAGAAAGGAGATTTTGCTAAGAGACGCAGGGGGAAGCAACAAAACAGGAACAGCTGTGACTGATGCGGGTTCAGGAGCAACAACCGATACACTTCGTGATGTGTTTAAAATGACAGAGCTAAAAACACAGTATGTACAAGAGTGTGCAATGCTCACTATTGACGATATCAAGCTAAAACTGTTTGGAGATAAAGAGAAAAAGTTCTTCCAACAGGAAGCTGCAGGATTTGTCAATGTTCAATTGAAGAAATATCTCAAAGATACCTCTTCAACCAACAGTATTTATGATGATACTCGATTGTTTCCCGAAGATGGAAGTGTCGATCTACAAGCATTGGTACAAGATTGGATCAAATCTGCATTGCCGATTGTCGAAAAACCTGTAGGAAGCGAAATGTGGATGATGGAAGCTCATAATTCTACCATCAAGGACATGTATGTTGGTCTTCCGCTCGTCACTGGAAAGGAAACACAAAGAGATCTACTGGTTCAAGCTCTACGCGCTACCGAAGGGATGGGAGCAGCCCTAAATGGGTTCAACGTCAAAATATACACGGTTCCCACAGAAGATCCCTCTCGTATCACTGTTATGAGTGAAATACATGCGTTTCCTCTTTTTTACTTGCCAGAAATCTCTCGTGCACGAGGAAGTAAAGAATTCTACTACAACCTACTGGTAGACAGTACCCTTCCAAAGGCGCTTCATATCCATAAAGATTGGCACCTATTTGAAGATCTAGAACCCATCAAAGACTTTAATAAATTTGCAACGATTCATCAGAACATGCTTCAGTTCCAAATGAACGGCATCTTACGAACCATACCACAGCACGAGGAAGATGATCACAAGCGCTATTTGTTGACCAAAACATACACAAACCAATTGGGTATGCTCCAAAGTATTGATATCGGTACAGAAAAGGCCACACATCTGACTCTATCACATAATAGAAGTGAACTGAATTCCTTGCTACAAGAATTCAGAGAATTGAAAAAAACAGATGTGATGAAACAGTATACCAATACACATCTACATACACTCATCTTTTATTGGATGACCTATCTATACCCACAAATCAATGCAACCAATGCTGGCAGTACCGCAAATGATTTTGAAAAAACACATATTCCTCACCCTTCCATTTTGACCTACCCACTGTTTCGATTCCGACAGGATGTCGATAAGCTGGCACTCAAAGAGCACGAAGGGAGCAATGAAAAAGAACGGTGGAACAACCTCAATACAGCACGAACAAAGCTCCTTGCCAATCTACACAATTGGACAGAGCCTATTTGTAAAGAAAAAGGACTTTCTATCCCAATGGGCTTGTTCTCAGCAGAACAACTGGCACAAAACAAAGCGATTCGTTCTGCGTTGGTATCTGCTCCTGGAGAAGAAGATCCGGTTTTCACTGAAATTCGCAAATTCGCAGATGATGGATACTTTGACATGATCGACGATGGTGAAGGCATGGGCAACCAAATCTCACCAATGCCTCGTCTTCGATTCCGGTTGAATGGTCCTTTGAAAAAAGAAAGCGTTACTTCAGAAACAGGTATTCCTCGTGTACCGGGAACAGAACCAAAAGAAGTCAAAACATCCACTTCTCAACTCTATACATACGCTCCTCATGGAGGTACACCCAAAGAGCTTTCTGAAAATGCTATCCGTACAGAAATGAGGAACAATCCAAGTATACAGCACTACATAGTCAAGGATGGCGATTGGGTTGAAGCAAAGGAAGTACTTCCGTCTATTCCTCCCGTACCAGGATCTATACCGAGTGTACCAGGCTCTACACCTTCTCTGCCTCCAAAACGAAACACTGGTCTACCCCTAAAACGCAGTCAAACATTTGAGTACTGTACCCGAGATAATCAAGATGCTGTCACATACACAAAAGAGAGAATCTTGGCAGAAATACAGCAGAACCCAAACACAGATCATTTTGTACGAATTGACGGTGAATGGATGTATGCCGACGAGTACTTTGCAAAGTCATAATCAATATATTTCGGAATGTATACATGATATATTCCAAACCTACCCATAGGAGAATTTATGTATTCAGGTATCTCTATGCTCCTTCTTTCCAGCGCGTTTGCGGAAGAAGGAGTGACAAACCAAACAACAATCATCAATAACTATGCGACAACATGTATGTTCCCAAATGACATGGGACAAATCATCTTCTTGTTGGCCGGGCCAATTATTGTATTTTTGCTTTCCCACTTCTTTTTGCATCCTATGTTATTAAAATACTTTGCAAAATCATCTAGCCCATCCAAGTCGAAAAAGGGTGCTTTCACAGCTGATTTTATCCTTACCACATTGGGATTGTTCGCATCTTCTTTTTGGTTGACTGGCTGTACCCCAACAGAAGTTGTTATGCTTCTGGTCGTTTTGGGATTAATTACCGGGATCTACCTCGCGCTGTTTATCACAAGCAAAGAATAAACAAACGCTTATAGAAATCAAAAAATCCCTTTGAAGAGATATCTCTTCAAAGGGATTTGTTTATGAGGGATGCTTGTTATCTGTCCTTGTCTATTTCAATCTCCCACGTTTGAATAGGGCTATTCCTAGAATGCGAATCAGATAGCCCCTTTTCGATCTCTTGTGTGTGAGAAATCATAAGAATTGCTCTGTTTTCTTTTTGGTCTTTCCATTGCAAAATCTTCTTCA
>NYTD01000319.1 GCA_002683315.1 Deltaproteobacteria bacterium
CCATCAGAGGTACCTTTTGTGCTCCCGATAAATCAAGCACTTCCACATCAAGTGTATTGTTATTATTTCCCATTCGGCTTCCTTTTCTTTCTCGGCCCAAATTGGATGCTTTGTTCGTATTTCCTAGGGATTTGCCAATGACTGCCTCAAAGAGCTCTTGCATGAGGTGTATTGCCTCCTTTTCCGGTTTGCCTCTATTAAATATAACGCTCGTTTGGATATAGAGCCGAAGGGTCTTGTTAACATTTCGTTTTTTTTCTTTGAGAGCCCGTACAAAAAAGTCCTTAGCCGTTGCCTTGAAAACTGTGGCTGTGTCCCCGTCAGCATGATCCACCATCTTTTTCCAGACATCACCGAGTGGAATCTTTGTGCGCATCAGCGTCTCGCCAATTTGTGCAGATTCAAATGCATTCGGGAGATCGGTCTTCGCAAGCTCTGGACACAGCCCGACCATTGCCTTTGCACCTTCGACGCTAATATTGCTGTAATCTTTTCTAAAATCGATGGATGTTTCCTTTCTAGCCTCTTCTCGCGCGGTCTTCTGGTTTTCGCGCTTGTATTGAGTTGACGAAACTCCGACGAGCTCCTTCACCATTGCTTCATCGATTTTATCGGAATCAATTGCTTTCAAAACCTCGAGAGGCTTCCATTCTTTGAAGCCGACGAGACGAAAGACGTCCTTGGCAAACGTAACGCTTGAAACTTTTGTCCCTTTCAGATCGATGCCTTTCTTGGTCTTCATTTGGTCTTTCACCTTTTGTTTTTGTACGGCGGCCTTCAGGAATACGTCCCCAACTTTGCTTCTATCTATCGAATTGATGAGATCATCGAACGACATTTCCTCGGATTGCTTAATGATGACCTCGGCAAACACTTCTTCGGTTATGTTTTTGCATTTAGTCAAATCGATAGGGCTCTTTTGCCTGGCGATTGATTCTGGTGTGAGTTTCTTTAGGACCTTGTCCGTCACAAACTCGGGAGGGATATCTTCGTTTATGAGATTGCCAACAGAACAATTCGTCATGTGCTCCACAAGATGCTTCTCATATCCCTCGGCATCAATGCCCGTGCCTTTAATATCAATCGGTTCGTCCAGTTCTTTCATGGATTTAACCAAGCTCTCATTTGTATTAATTATCTCGAGAGTCCTATTGTCGATATGTTTTTTGTCGAGCGCCTTCAATAACTTCGAAACGCCTAAATTACCTCCAACGTGCGGAATTAAGTCTTCCTCCACCCCATTTTTAGTAACACTTGTGCCCGTCAAATCGAGGTTATCGCATTCTTTGAGCTTCGCACGTGTGTGCTCGTTATTCGCCATTGCTTTGAGGATGCCGTCACCAACGTTCTTTTTGTCGATGGCGTTTATGAGCTTTTGAGTCTCCATATTCTGCACGTTCGAGACAATAAATTCCGCAATGCCTTTTTCCGTGGTATCCGTTCCGGTCAGGTCCAGGTCTGTTGCGCGTTTGATGGAATCCAAAACGTACTCATTTTTAGAGCTGGCCTTCAGAAAGTCGTCAGTGATTTTATTCTTTTCGACGGCACTTGTCAGCTGGTGAAAGTCGAGCTTTATGTTTTGCTTTCCACACTCTTCCACAAATTCCGCACAGCCCTTGGCTGTAACCTTGTCACAGCCCTTGATATCAAAGCCAGTCTCTTCCAGTGCTTTGCTAACCGATCTGTTCTTGGTCACTGCTACCATGAATTCATCGTCGATGCGACCCTTTCCTATTTTCTCGACGAGTCGTTTGAAAGGAAACAGGGTTGCATCAACCACGGGGATAACGCTCTTCTTGATGCACTCCATGGAGACCGCTCCGTTGGGTTCAATCGCATTAAAAAGCAAATCGAGATCTTCTGCCCTCGTAATCATATTGGCCGTAGCGTATGTCTTGGCCATGCTGGTAACAATTTCATCCTTGAGCACCTTAATGCGTTTCGTCAAAACATCGAAGGGCATCTTCCGAAGATGCGGTATTAGATAGTTCGCAATGCAATCATCATCCAAATGACGGCAATCAAATATATCCTCTGTCTTGTTGAGCATATCTTTTATCGTGTCTATCTCAACAGCGCTTTTCACGACGGCTGCCTCCGGTGATTTACCATGAGTTAAAGTGCCAAGGTTGATTTCGATGCATAATGGATAAAGAGCCTTGTTGATCAGCACCTCCACAGCTGGTCTCCCCGCTTCTGTCGGCGTCTTATTTTTAAAGCACTCCTTGTGTACTTCTACGAAAGTGGACAATCCAAAATCATCTATTGTAATCGGCTTTGAGTCCGGTTTTGGAACCGTCAACGACATTGCATTTTTCAGCTTCTTGGGGTTCATAAAAGCGCAGTTGTCCAGCGACAAAGTTTTCAAGGCCTGAAATTTACTAGCAAAGCTTTTCCACTCCTCCAATCCACCAGCAAAATCTTTGTCGTCGACCAGGTTATCACACTTTGTGAAATTAAGTCGCTTCGTCTCGTTGGTTTTGAGAACCGCCGACTTTTTGGCCATGGCATCGAGGACCGTGCCGTTGACCTTAGAACGATCAATTGACTCGAGGATCAATTCGGCAGTCACTCCAACATGCCCCAAGTTCTCAATGATGACTGCAAGGCCTTCTCCCGATATATTCTTGCACTGCCTTAACTCACGGAACCACTTACAAAAGTTCCGCTTCAAATCAGCGGCGAGGCTAGTAACGTCGCGGAGAGTCCGCTGATGACCTCGAGACGGGTGAATGCGCGCATACCTTTTGGCTGCCTCAGTCGCAGCACCCCACAAGCGACGCCCTTTAGCCTTTTGGGAAGTGCGTTCATTTTCTGTTGAGCCATGGCCATAAGCGCTCAGGCTCCCTGTTTCCAACGATCGTTTGAATATTTTGTTGTACTTCACTGCGGCAGCAATGACATCATCAGTCATGAGATGGTAACCCGCAGTCTCTGCCAAAGCCATCAATCCGGTAAAGCTCATCATGCTGTGCGACGCAATAATCTTCAAATCTTGCTCAGTGATTGCTCCCGCATCCAAGGTTATATCTGAAGCAAACCAGAGCATCGGGCAAAGCTTCTGGAAGGTTTCGTTGCTAAAGTGGAGGCCTGAAATGTTCTCCTGCATGTGTAATCTCTTCGTAAGGAGGACTGTTCGATAGCCTGATTGAATTAAATCGCACAAAACCAAATTGATGAACAGGAAGCGAGAGAAAAAAATGGGACAATATGACACCCGTATTTCTAAGCACGAATACACGTACCGGGATCTTCGGACTTATACGCATCCGCATCTTCTGCCAATAAGTGATGAGGATCCGAGTCTAAACATTTGGATGGACCGTCGAGAATCTGACCTCCCTTACACAATGCGACTGAAGCATCCGCCCTCGACATGTGTTTGTCAACGTGAAAGGTGTCGATAATGTGGTCTTGATTGGTTTGGCTCAAACCAATAGCGCACTCTTTTTCCCCTCCCTGGTGAATATCCACGACGGTTTTGACCTTGCCCTCGAACTCGATTTTGGAACCAGCTTCAATCAGTGCCACAGAGATCGAGACCCCCACTCCTCCCATAAAGTGCTTTCTTGTTGAAGTGTTGCCATGGATAGTGTGTTTCGTTCCACTCTTCAAATCTCTTCTTGATTTCGCCAGGTTTCGAGCCAGGTTATCTTCAATTCGCTGTGTGGAGAAGTCTAAAATGGGGCTCTCTAGCAAAAGCTGGCGGCACTTCGACTCGGGCACATCCCGCATATCGATACGCCGAATGTCGTCGTAGCAGGGAAGCTTTTCAATTTCAGTACAAGCACGCATACTGAAGTACAGTAATCCAGGTACCGTCTCAGGCTTTGGGAGTTCCTTTAGGTTGATGCAATTGGAAACATCCAGCGTATGTAAGAAACCCAGACTTTCATCACCATCGACTTCGCTTTGAAACGTCGTGAGATTTTTGCATCCACAAACTTTAAGAACTTTCAACGACTTCAGAACCCAAAGAGTCGCTGGCATTCCATCGAGAAGATTTGGAGACCCAGATAAATCAAGGTATTCGAGTACAGGCATCCTTAAAAGCGGTTCCAGAGAACAAGCCGGGGTCGACCTATTAATGTCGATCCGGAACACGTCTAATTTTTCTCGCAAAATTATCCGCTTTAAGCGCCTGGGTTTCCGGTCAGCGATACACTCCAGCAGCCTATATGAGTCTGAGAGCTCTCGTAAATTTTTGAATACGACGCGGCGCGCCGGTTCGTGATACTCGTGGTGCTTCACAACTCGCGCATGAATGGGAATTTCCTGATGTGTATTTTCCTCCTCATGTGAAGTGTCTTCCTTCATTTGGACGAATTTCTCAAAAATTGTTTTGAAAGGGAGTTCGACAAAACGCTCGTTGAAGTGACGGATACGCTGGTCGTCACTTCGGCTTTCGTCTTCTCGTTTCTCCTTGGACACAACCTCCACCCAATTTAGTTCATCCTTTTGGGAGCTATGAAGTTCAAATGGAAGTGCTGGATGAGCGGCGCTCGCAAGATGTCGAACTGCATCAGCATTCTTTTTACCCTCCTTAGTTTCGCTTAGATCAAGTTCTTTGATATCAAGGGGGTGCCGATGTGACGAATAAAACTGCAGGGCAGTCTCAAGAAACGTCGCCTCCTCCCCCTCGGGAGAAGACCCTGAATTGCGAGTCGGCTGATCCGAGCAGCGAGCCCAGATAGAAGATTCCCTTTCTTTCCTTTGTTTCGACGCCTCCTCCCCCTCGGGACTATTGCCACCCACGTCTGGTTTAACGGTGTCCGCAGAACCGTCTTTAGAGCCATCATTTTTAGAAAGTACTACTATATCCTTTTCAAACCAGTCTGGCTTGATTCTTTCAAGTTTCTGTTCTTCTTTCGCTTCTCCGATTTGACCCCGCTTTCGAAATTTGAAAAAGCTCTCCGCTTTCAACACGGCCATGGGAAACTCCAGGAGCAACATGAGAATTAATTCGTCCTTGATTTGACAGAGACAGTGACCCAGCAACTTTGAGTGAGGGCGTGAGGTATGTTGTGCGCATTCAATAGAACTTACCGCTGCTCGAATCAATGCATCCTTCAATCTATTTCTCCAGTTAGATTTACTGCCTTTCTTTGTAGGTCCAGCATTTGGACTGTCCTCTTCGTCCTCTTTCTTAGAATCGGTATTCTCATTCGCTTCATTGTGAACACGAATTACTCGATCACGCCCGATCGTCCGGAGTACTTTTATATAGAGCACCACCCACAACCTCACCAACTGATGAACTGCGATGACCGTGGCTGAACGCTTGAAAGCCATGACGCCAAAGCCCGGAAGATCGGGCCATCCGAATTGGAGGGCTACATTGAGGTGTATTCTTGGAATTTCGATACGCCAAAATTCCCAGAACATCTCAAGTTGCAGGGTCCAAAACTTCCAGCTCCACGGAGAGTTGTAGAATGCTGCCGTAGAACTTATGACGGCAAATGCTGAAAAGAGGCAAGCGATGAGAGCCTTGAGCCTCAAACTCTCCGGAACTTTTACGACGTCGAGCGGGACCTCTGCATCCATCTCCTCGCCATCTCGGCCTTCTTTTTCTTCTCCCCCCTCCTCTGCTGCTGTATGTTCCTCCATTCCGTCATCGTTTCCAGCTGCACTTTCAATTTCGTCCTGCGTTCCTTGGTCTCCTTGCGCTCCTTTTGTTTCGGTACTGTTTTCCTTTTCCTTCATTTTCTCTTTAATTTGTTGTTCGCGATCCTCGAGCCACTTATCGAGCCAGATAAAAAACCAAATTGGAGAGTACATGATAAGGCCGGGCAAGAGAATCGACATGCCGAGCGTAACTGGCAAGAAAATTACACTCAGAGGCACGAAGATGACAAGAGCTCCACACCAAATGAGAAGTGGTATAAGACAGAGCCAGATCGCGAGGGTCGTCGCCGCATTATGTGGCAGTGGAGGATTCCTTGTATGATCAATTTCAAGTGCTGTCCTCGTCCGCTCAGGCCTTGATTTGTCGATTAACAGTTAGTTGTTTAAGGCCCCGAGAAAAGATATGGAGATTAGGAGCAGTGAATGTTACCATGCCAC
>NYTD01000320.1 GCA_002683315.1 Deltaproteobacteria bacterium
TTTATATTTAAGTTCTCTAAAGAGGAAAGTCGTTGAGAAACGTGACCAGATTTATAATAAGCATGTCGCTTTTACTATGGTGCAAAGTCAGCTTTTCACAAGAGATCGAAATAACATTTGACCAGATCAATTCTATCATAAAGCCAAGTAAAGTAGCTTATGAAAACGCATATCTTTTTATCGGTCGAGTCGTTTCAATCAAAGATGTGCAAGAAGCTAAGCAAGGACATAAAAAGCAAGGACATAAAAACATTGGTTCTTTAATCCACACTGGTGATTACATTGAGATCTTAACTGATAAAAGCGTATGTTACGATGAAGTATACTTGTCATTTTTGCTTGAGCGTAAGTTCAGATTATCCATCAAAAATATTAAAACAAGCATGTTCATACCAAAGCCAAATAACAAAGAATATTCATTTTTTCTTAAGATTGCGCCCGTAACAAATGAGACAAAGAGTAATGCGAGTTGTGTTGTAAGTAAACTATAGTCGATGAAGCATAGACCAGACAGTGTTGGTGCATATGTCTAACGAATAGTCTAAGATAAGTGCTGAGGTGTTGAGATATGAGATATGACACAGCCACATAACCGCAACAGACACCCAAAGTACCGAAAGAGATATAACACAAAATTGGCAGTCGTATAGCGATCGTTAATGAATCGTGTTGATCTTACCTTACTCTGATCTAGCCATGGAAACGGCACTTACCTTACGACTTCTGTTTAAGGGACCACTTAAACAAGCAGAGGGCTTTTTAACGTCCATATTCAATCTGATGTATATTGATCTAGATGTGCCTAGTTACATCACTCTATCTCGCAGAAATAATACATTAAAAACTAAGCTTAAAAGGGGATCGGTAAGCCGAGCCGTAAAGTCAACTTAGTCATAAATCGTACTGGCCTTGTAACTCAAGGAGAAATCCGTTAGGCAAAACACAAACATGGTAAAAAAACGTCGTGGATTGAGGCAATTAAACTTAGGAACAAGCAATGGGTTCATTACGGAAAATCTCCTTAGTGAATATAAAGAAACTGATGATGAAATCGCCCCCAACTTTATCCATTAGGTTCAACGAATAGATTTAATCACAGCGGATCAAGCATATGACCAAATCTGGGTACATGAAGCCGAAAAGGATACCCTCAAAACCGTGGTTAAATCAATATTTCCCCGAGATCCAATATAGTTCTCTCAGCTGCGGATGAAACTGCACTTAAACAGCGAAATCAACCTATCAAGTCCATCAAGCGTGGTGTTCGCTTGGAGAAGAATATCTGTTTACTCCCATCAAAGTTAAGTGGGAAACATGTTCTTTCGATACAAAAATTGCTTGGAGGTAAACTCAAAGCGAGAGATGAAACTCTCAAAAGATGAAGTTTATCATCACCTGCACTATTCTGGATGAGTTTAGATTGTTAGGCAGTCTCTAAAGTGAGCTAATTGCATGAGGATTGAATCAAAAGACTTGTGTTGCCTAAGTTATCGATTAGATGTATTTTTACGCATGCAACAAAGTCTTAAGACTGCTCACGATGTGTATATTTAAGTCCGTCCTCATCGGCGAAATCGCTGACGGTATGGCCTAATGCACGAGAAGATCTTAATACCCATTTACTGGTTAATAGACCCTCAATGCCTACCGGTCCTCGAGCGTGAATTCGTGATGTACTGATCCCCACTTCTGCACCAAGGCCTAAACGAAAACCATCAGCAAAGCGAGTACTCGCATTAACAAAGACACAAGCTGAGTCAATCGCTGCCAGAAACTGTTCTGCTGATTCTGAGTTTTCGGTCACGATACATTCGGTATGTCCACTACCATGACGGTTACAGTGCTCAATGGCATCAGCAAGATCAAGCACCACCTCACAGGTACAGATGAGGTCACCATACTCGATATGAAGAGGATCAGCCGATTTTTCAGAGTCAGGTGACACAGCTAGGTGGCCTGCTGAGATGAGTCCAGCTTCAACCGCTTTAGGTCCACCATATATCGTCACTCCAGCGAGTCTTAGTTCACGGAGAAGACGATCTGCGACTCCATTATTGATGAGGGATTGATGAACCAATAACGTTTCCATGGCGTTACACGCTGCAGGATAATTTGTTTTAGCATCAATTGCAATTCTAAGGGCTTTGTCAAGGTCTGCTTCGGCATCGATGTACACATGACACACTCCATCAGCATGACCAAGTACAGGAATCTTTGTATTGTCTTGAATATGCTTAACCAGCGCATTACTACCACGAGGAACAACTAAATCAATCAGTTCATCTAAGTCTAAAAGCTGACTAATTTGAGCACGAGTGGTGACCAAACTGATGACATCTCGACTCACCACACCACCTGTCTCACGTTCTACTGTCTCAGTAATGATGCCATGTAAACATTGATTTGATTTCTCTGCTTCCTTACCACCTTTAAGAATCAACCCATTCCCTGATTTAAGACTGAGCGCTGCGATTTGAGGTAATGAATCAGGGCGTGACTCAAAAATGACCAATAAAGTGCCAATCGGGGTCGTCACTCTATCTAGATTAAGTTCTGGAGAAATCTCAAGTTGATGTACAACTCTACCTATTGGTTCAGGCATGTCTGCAATATCTCGAATACCTGTTGCGAGTGTGTATAGCTTTTCTTTGGTGAGTTTAAGACGCTTTAAGAGAGGTGGAGCTAAATCGTTCAGAGTTGCTTGTTTTAAGTCCTCTGCATTGGCAGTAAGAATTTCATCAGATCTCGCTTCAAGTGCATCAGCAATCGCCTTAAGGACTTGTTGGCGAAGTTCACTAGAGAGTGTAGACAGCGCTTGACGGGCTATGTTGGTCTTTTCAATTTGGGCGCGGATCTTTGGAGAGCCTGAGTTCTCAGTAATCTCTTCATGGTTTGAGCCATTACTCCATTCAGCCATTTGAGCCACAACTAACGTCCCTATATCTTCTCCCAGCATAGCCCGAATCGGCGCCCGTGGAATAAGGCCGTTAATAATCAATACAGCTTCTACCGCTTGACCCATATGGTTGTCAGAGTACTGGTCCACAACAGGCAGTTGTTTGGATACTGGTGAAAGCAAATTGTTATCATGAGCGACTAAAGTCACTGTTGATGGTTCACGATGGACCGCTCTCAATGCCGCTTCTACTTTAGACTGCATGCCCCCACGACCTTTAGATGATTTATCTCCGAAAATAATATCTTGAGAGAGTCGACTGTCCAAAGTTTTAAAACGCTGAGCCTGATCTAGTTTAGGCGGCATATTATAAACGCCATCAACATCGGTCATGATAATCAGTAAATCTGAACCTAGAAGGCGTGCAACGAGAGCTGCCAATGCATCATTATCTGAGAAAGACTCCGATTCAGGATCGCTAGGATCAATCGCAGAGACCGCATCATTCTCATTAATAATAGGCACGATTCCAAGCTCTATTAATGACTCAATACTTTGACTCATCCTAGAGACCTTATTCGGGTCTGTAAAGTCGTTACTGACAAATAAAAGTTGAGAGCATTGGACATTAAGTGCAGAGAAAAGAGTATCAAAGAGTGACATCAAAGCAAGCTGTCCTGTCGCAGCGGCGGCAGCATCAAGACGGCTACGACTATCTTTATCTTGGCTTAATGTTACTTCGAGTTGAGGTGTATCACGTAGATGAGAAGCGACACTCGTTCGCATCAAATTAGCCCGGTTTAACACTTGTTTACCACAGCCCACCGCACCACTAGCGACAAGCACCACTTCTATTCCTTGCCGAGAAAGATCAACCACACTCTCTACTAAGTTAGAAAGTCGAGTGAGACTAGGATAACCCTCATCTGAATTTAGGATAGCTGTACCACATTTAATCACGACGCGCTTCGCTTTGCGTAAGTGCGCTCGAGAGGGAAGAAGAGGAGGGTTAGGTTGAAAGTCAATCATTGAGTCGGGCTCTCCAAGTTAAGGATATTGCGTATTTAGCGTTGGATTAAATTATGACCATAGCATAACTAGACTTCTCCGGCTTTGTTGCATACGTAAAAATACATTTAATCACTGACTTAAACAACACTGTTCTTTTTGATTCTACTCTCATGTACATATCGCATTTTGATTAATTGCTAACTATATAAATTAATTAAGACTATTTCAAAAAATAGGAGACTCTGACTTTCGAGATCTTTCAGCTCTCGCTTTAAATCTTTCAGCTCTCGCTTTAAATTGATACCCAAGCAGTTTTTTGTATCGGAAGAGCAGGTTTCTAAGTGCACTTTGACGGGAGTAAACGGATGTTTTTCTCTAAGCTAATACACCGTCTTCATTGATGAACTTGATATATTGATTTCGCTGTCTTAGTGTCGCTTCATCCAAAGCTGAAATAACTACATTTCATCTTGGATAAATGTTGATTTGGCCACCCGTTCAGAGGGGAGATTTTGCTATCGTTAATTCCTCCATCAGTAAGCATAGGAAAAATAAACGAAGAGCTTGGCGAAAGTAACACTTTGAAGTGAGTCATAGATTGATCTTAGCCAACCAGTTAACGAATAAGATGGGGTATGGTGGAGCTATCGCTCTTAAATCGATTGAGCCATGTATTTACCTCTCGAACTACATCATATGTGATTGTCAGCGATATACACCAATAGCCTCATTTTTTTGTATTGAATAACAGATGGTCTAGGCTAAACCGACCACCACCAAGGGTCATAAACAAACCAAACGCAAACAGATAACAAAGTCCGAGTTCCATTTTTTTGTATGGATCATCTGCATGAGCCAAGAACACAGCAACGAACATAGTAAAGATAAGAGTAAAAGCACTCAATCTAGTTGCTAGGCCAATAGCGATCAGTAGACCACCAACACACTCTGAAATACCCGCTTGCAAGGCAAATAGTTCTGGTAAAGGAAATCCTAATTTAGCTATGTAACTTACAAATTTGTCACTGGGGGGCAGCTTATTCATACCGTGGGCCAATGCCATGCTCAATCCAAAAAATACTCTTGCGAAAAGTAGAGCCCAATCTCCGGAAACATGGTTGATAGAATCTGTATTAAAGCTTTTTCTGAGCAAGTGAGAAATAGACATAAAAACCTTACTTAGTTGAGTTGCTGTGTAGAACACATTAAAAGACCATGGATATGAACATAAACATATTGTAGCTTAGAGAGGATATAACAAACTACTTTAAGTACTATCATCAGACTGTAGCACAAGGTATGAATCATATCGTTCTTCAGATTTAGACTACAATGATAACGAGTAGCGCTGACGCATAAGTCAATGCGATATATTGATCATGTGTTATGTACAAACTTTGACTAAAATCAAACTTTAAATGACACAAACTACAAAAAGTGAACTTATGATTTCCCCATAGACTTGAGGTAGAAAAAGGCCTAAAATTAGTCAGCTCACACAAAAACATTTAGCCTAAATTGTTGTAAAGTATAACACAAATCCTCGGATAAGAGTTTTTATGCAGGTAAGCAGCAACCTATATCAATCGTCTAACAGATTTCTGTTATTATTTACTGAGCTATTATCCTCAAATAAATCTCATTCATAACGAGATGATGCTTTTTAAGAGTACTTACTTGGCATGAAAACTCCCAATTCTTTTGAGGTTAACAAGATAAGACTTACATCTCTAAGCTCTTTTTTTATCCACGATGATCAAAATATATAAGATACTTAAGCCAAGGTCTGATAAATGACCTAAATTGATGCACGATCTATTTGAAAAGGATTACCCCCATGAAACCTGCTGCTGTACTTTTTATATGCTCATTATTCGCATGCATTTCGACCTCACATGCAGATCGATCACTCGAATCTCCATTTCTCTCTAAGGTGAACTTGAACCTTAATGAAAAACCACTCAATCTTGAAGATAACCTCTTTTTAGCACATAACTCTTCGTCTCAAACAGATAATGTGAGTGCAAAGACCTCGTATAAATATAAACTTTTTATCGGAGACTTGGCGGCATTATCCTTACTCATCGCTGCTCCCTTTACAGATGGGATGAGTGCCCCTTTTGGAATCGCAAGTTATGCTCTCGCTTCTCCTCTTATCCACTACTTTGAACCCAACAACCAAGAGAGCGGTTCAAAAGCCCTTATGTCTCTGTGGTATCGCGTTGGCATCCCTACAATTGGCGCTGGACTTCTCATTGGTTCTCTTTATTTAGCTCCGGAAGGCGAAGGAAATGGATTGCTCGCAGCTTATGCGTTGGGTCTTGGCTCCATCATAGGAGGGGTGTATGGACTCTACAAAGACTACTCCAATGCAGTCAAGACGCAAAGAGTTGGTGCAGACTCTGCGACAGCCACACTCTTCAATGATCCTGCCACTCGTGAAGTAATGATGTGGCAAGCGTTGATGGCACGTGACTCTCAATCTTCTAGTGTAATTGCGAACTGAGTCTAACTAAATACCCACTCTTTCTTAAGTTGTCTAATCTGACAAATTAGGTGACAAGTTTAAAAACCATAAATTGGGGTCACCTCGATTGATTAAAGGTCGCTCATATGACCGTCTATTCTTTAGGGTACATTCCTTTATACTTTGGATGTGTATTACACTGATGTTCTAAGCTGTGTTTTTACTCCTTAAGCTATACATCATTCATCGTTTCTGAACTTATGCACCAACGACCTTTTTTCAAAAAATCAGTGACGATAACAATCAGGACTTGAGCTGTACTCGAAGAGCCAAAGCGATCCCTAGCGACCAGTGTGAGCCAATGACGCCCTAGCTACTGTCTTTTGATGGCCCCTAGGCGTTGGGAAAGACCAGAGCGAGTCCCCTCTAGTTCAATTGCTAGATAGCTATAACCAAATACCAAATATAAGTATAGTTATTTAAAAAATAAA
>NYTD01000321.1 GCA_002683315.1 Deltaproteobacteria bacterium
AAATATTCTACTTGAAACTGGTATTGGGGCTTTTTTCTCGCCAAAGTTTCAACGAAGATTTGGTGTTGTAGAACAAAGACATGTTCTACTTGAGAATCTTAATGCACTTGGATTGACACATTCCGATATTGATATTGTGCTCCTTTCTCACTTACACTTTGATCATGCCGGAGGACTACTTGAATCCTACCAAGAGTCCAAAGAACCTGACTTACTGTTTCCCAATGCTACATTTATATGCTCAAACAAAGCCTTTCTACGAGCTTGCAATCCTCATGCTCGTGACAAAGCCAGCTTTATCCCACACTTACAGCGACAACTGCAAGATTCGGGTAGACTTGTACTTGTTGAAGAAGAACACTGTCCTTTACTTGGGCCCGATTTTCGATTTATATACAGCAACGGCCATACACCTGGTTTATTATGTACTGAAATACAAACACAGATTGGGCCAATCCTATTTGGAGCGGACCTAATACCGGGAAGTTCTTGGGTTCATACCCCTATCACGATGGGATATGACCGATTCCCAGAGCTTCTTATCGACGAAAAAACAGAGATATTACAATCCCTTGTAGACCGTTCAGGATATATCTTCTTTACCCATGATCACAAGGTCGCATTGGCTCGCATCGTTCAAGACGAACGAGGACGATTTACAACGACCCTACATCAAGAACATCTACTAAAACAGAGATTTATCGCATGAGACTATCATTTTTCATTCGTAGCTTTATCTGGCCAACGCAGCTCAAAGTGAGGCAACATTCACCACGACTATCTCTAACGTCTCAAGATGGAGCATGGATTCGTACCGAAGATTTCTTGAACCGAAGGAAGCTCATCTTGCTCTTTGTATCTGATCCTCGTGAATCCAAACAATTACAATGGTTGTCTCTATTTGATAATATGGAGTTGGATACAGCTAATATCTTTGCCATATCTCCAATAAACACAAAAACGATGCGTGAATTTCGCGACGATAAAAATCTACACATTGATATCCTATACGATCCCCTCAGTATTGAAGCTCGTCGTTTTGGAATGAGCAAACGAAGACTCATTAGCTCCATTGGAGCAGTCGTGATTGACGAGCAGCAAAATATTCTTTTCTCTCAAAAAGGATTTGTTAACAAAGAAGACCTTTTTGCTCTGCTACAAGAAAAACAAACTACGGCTCAAAAATCTGATGCTGTTCGCAGTGAAGAAGCACTAGAACTTATGAAGCAAGGACATATTCTCATTGATGTTCGAACACGTTCTGAGTACGAAGCTCATCACTCTCCAGATGCCATACATATTCCCATAGAAGAATTGAGTGCAAAGATCAGCAGTTTACCACAAAAATCAAAACTGATCTTCATTTGTCAAGCTGGTGAAAGAGCTGTTGCTGCAGCGGAATTACTTCGCTCTGTCGGTTCTACAGAGGTTTTTGTTGTTGCTGGAGGTATGACAAATTGGAATGGACCACAGCAACACGGTGTTTCCTAGTCAAGACCTACGTTGACACGATATACATATATATGAATGAATCACATCTTTATTCTCTCCAATCTACTCCTTCATTGAGTCTGATATGAATCTTCCTATTTTTTCTTTTTTTGCAGTTGGTAATGATGGAATCCTATCCTTACTGCTTGATGCTGACATCATCGTCCAAAGCGTCCTTATCTTACTGGCAGGTATGTCCGTTGTATGCTGGATGATCATCATAAAAAAATTCCGCCAAATACGATCTGCTCAAGTCAGTACCAAGAGATTTCTTGATACCTTTTGGGATCGCAATCAAAAAATTGAAAACGTCTTTGCCACGATTGAAGATTACGAACAATCTCCTGTCGCAAAAGTTTTCTCCAAAGGGTATACAGAACTGGCAAAGATCCAACGCTCCAAAACACAGAATCCAAATTCAGCTCTTGATGTTGAATCCAACATCGAACGAGCAATGCGAAGAACCGCTGCAGATGAACGTACAGGACTTGAATCTATGGTAATCTTCCTCGCCACAACGGGTTCGACTGGACCATTCATTGGCCTTTTCGGTACAGTATGGGGAATCCTACGAGCATTTCAAAAAATAGGGGAAACAGGTCAGGCAAGCATTCAAACCGTTGGACCTGATATTGCACATGCACTAATTGCCACGGCGGTCGGACTTGCTGCTGCCATACCTGCTGTTGTTGCATACAACTTCATCAATCGTAAAATAAGAATCTTGGTTCAAGAAATGGATAATTTCTCTTCAGACTTTATCAATATTGTAAAACGAAAGTTGGTTTCAAGGTGATCTATGGGAATGTCCGGAGGAAATGATAACGATACCATGTCAGAAATCAATGTGACCCCTTTTGTCGATGTCATGCTGGTTCTTCTCGTCATATTTATGGTGACAGCACCAATGATGACGCAAGGGATGATGGTTCAGCTACCCAAAGCAGAAGCAAACTCTCTTCCACAATCAGAAAAACAGCTAAATTTAAGTATCACCGAAGATGGCCAATTTTATATCAATAAAGAACCACTCACCATCTCCGAAATGCGAACCAAGCTCAATGCTTTGGCGCAGGTTAGCTCCGATAGAGATGTCCTAATCAATGCCGATGGTCGTGTACCATATCAGAAAGTCGCGGATCTAATGTCCATTGCTACACAAGCTGGCTTTACAAAAATCGGAATGATCACTCAACCCGGTGGAACTGAGCAATGAACGTTATGATTGAAGCACTTGGTTCTCTATTATTACATGCCATAGCAATTAGTCTTATATTGGTATTTGACTCCATTAGCTTCACTCCTCCTCCTCCTAAGATCACGTATATTACAGCTGTACAAGCACCTGCGAAGCAAAAATCAGCACTACCCAATAGGGCTGCACAAGTGGAGGCTCCATCAAAAGGGTCAGACACTCCTCCGCCAACAAAGAGCGCTCCTGTTGTACACAATGATGCACAAACCATGAGTATCAAAAAAGATCCTCCCAAAGAAAAAACCAAGCCCAAGACCAAGACCAAGACCAAGACCAAAACAGAAAAAGTCAACACACCCAAAAAAGGCTCGAACAAAGGCGAAGAAAAGAAAAAAGAAGACGATAAAAAGAAGCGAGCGAAAGAAAGAGCCAAAAGACTCGCTGCTCTTGGTGAAAAAAGCAGAGAAGAGACCAGTAAAGACGGAACAGCAGATTCCTCTTCCAATGGTGCAATCGGGCCTATTGATGCCATCTTGGGAAAATATATTGAACAATGCCGTCAAGAAATCCTCTCGAATTGGAACCCGTTACCAACATTGATTGAACAAAATCCAGACTTACAAGTTATCATTGAAGTGAAAATCGATGCGAATGGAACTCTCTCCAAACCCGTCGTACACAAATCTTCTGGTAATTCATCTTTTGATCGCTCCGCCATCATCGCACTCCGAAAGACCAAAAAACTTCCTATTCCTCCAACAAAATATCAATCTTCTGCAGCAGGTGGAATCATCATCACCATTGCTGCGCAGGACAAACCTCTATGAAATGGACAACTGTACTCGCAATCCCTATACTTGCAGCGTTAACCCTCCCTTCCATTGCAGAAGAAAAAATACACATATTTATTGGAGGTCCAGGTACAAATAAAATTCCCGTTGCTCTGCCCAAACCATTAAGCAACTCCAAAGCAAGTATTGAGTATTACGATACTCTAAAGAAAGATCTTGAGCTTTCTGGATGGATCGATATAATCGATCCCAATGCGTACATTGAACCACCCGGTGTTGGTGTTCGTATGGGTGAATTTCGATTTCCAGATTGGGAGATCACCAATGCTACTGCCCTTGCCAAAACCAAGTTGACCATAGAAGAAAACATGGTCAGCACAGAAGTCTGGGTATATGATGTTGCCGGGTCAAAAAAACTAAGTGGTAAGGCATTTCGCGCAGAGCCCAAAAAACTTAGAATGCTTGCACATAGAGCTGCAAGCGAAATCATACAACAAATTACCGGACAGTCCGTTCCCTACAATACTCGATTTGTAGCTGCTGGAAACCAAACAGGAAACAAAGAGTTGTATCTAATGGACTTTAGTGGTGAAAACCTAATACGTCTCACCAAAAATAAAAGCATCAATATTAAGCCTTCATGGAGTCCTGATGGCCAAAAGATAACGTTTACTTCCTATCTAAACGGAAGCCCCGATTTATATATGATCGATCTGGGTATCAAAAAAATTCGTCGATTGTCTTCTCGGAGAGGAGTTAATATCGGAGCATCATGGAAACCATCAGGTTCATCCATCGCATTGACGCTGGCTCCTCGTGGGAACAGTGATATTTATCAACTCAATGCACAAAGCGGAAAAATAGAAAAGCGACTCACTCGACATCATGGAATCGATACTGCTCCCGCTTATTCTCCAGACGGAAGCAAAATAGCCTATGTTTCTGAACGCTCTGGTGGTGCACAAATCTATGTAATGAATGCAGATGGAACAGGTAACAAGAGGCTTACATTTGAGGGAACAGAAAACACAGATCCAGCGTGGTCTCCTGATGGCGAAAAAATAGCCTTTGTCTCCAAGCAAAACAATTTCGATGTCTTTGTTATCAACAATAACGGGAAGGGTCTAAAAAGAATTACCCAAGACATGGGAAATAATGAAGACCCTTCATGGAGCTATGATGGGAATTACATTGCATTTTCGTCTACAAGAACAGGTGCTGCACATATCTGGATGAGTACAGCAAATGGAACCCATCAAGTCCAATTAAGTAAAGGTCGTGGAGGATTTACCAATCCATCTTGGTCTCCTCCCGTTTCTTGGTAAAGTATGATATTACACGACCTAATTCGTATATACTTTCCTATCTTTGGAATGAGATAACATACTGAGAGATAAAACATGTCTGATACTCTTTACAACTACGCCGCTATTGAAATCGGTTCTGCATCGTTAGATCTAATGATTATGAATCATCATGGAGAGATCATTTGTGATGAAAGTAGAGATACAGGTTTGGGTATTGGTCAAGGAGGACTTCTTCCTCCAGAACAAATCCAACATGCTATTGAGGCTCTCTCTGAGCTTGTTGAGATCGCACGGCTCAATGAAATTCCTGTTTGGAAAATACAAGCTGTTGCGTCTTCAGCACTACGAAAAGCATTCAATGCCAAAAGCATCGTTCAGCGTATTCATCAAGAACTTGGACTAGAAGTATACCTGCTTAGTATGGAAGAAGAAGGTTCTCTGGCATGGCGTGGCGCCAGTTGTGGGATCAATCTTCCACAAGGATCGGTCGCTGTTGTTGATTTGGGTGGTTCTTCTGTGGAAGCTGTGTGTGGAACTCCACATAGAATGCTGCAACAGCAATCCTTTCGGTTGGGATATATGACGCTGACTGAACGATTCTTTGGAAATCCTGTTCAGTATTCCCTTCCTCAGGTTTCCAGAATGAATGCCTATGTCGATCAGCAGCTTAAAACATTAGAATGGCAACAACGCCCTCGTGTTCTCATCGCTGTTGGAGCGGTTTCTATGGCTATTGCATCCATGGAGAAGGGTCTACTACAGCATGACCCAGCACAAATTCATGGGCTTCGATTATCCAGAGGCATGCTTCGAAAATGGAATGACCGTATATTGGAACGTCCTGCACACAAAAGACGAGACCTTTGTCCCGCCTATCCAAACAAAGCCAATTATCTACTGGCAGCCTGCACAGTTTTAGAAGCCATCTGCACATATTCCATGCGTGACTCTTTGCTTATCTCTGGTGGCGGACTTCGTCTTGGGGTTCTTTTACAACGTTTTGATAATCCATCATAAACTTCCAAAAGAGAAATACGGCATAAAATACGTCTCTCCTCTTTCCAGTTGTGGATTCGGATTGTACCCAAA
>NYTD01000322.1 GCA_002683315.1 Deltaproteobacteria bacterium
CAAAAACTCACCATTTTGTACAAGAGCAACACTAAGTTCCCACTGCATATTATAGTAGTGATCGGAAAAAGGGAATTGAACAAGATACTTTTGATATGTCTCTATCGCCTTTGTCCTCATCGCTTGATCATCAGCTTCAGCCGCAGCAGAATTTAAATCTACCGCTACTTGACGCATCATTTCATCAAGAATCGATAACGCAACATCTTGTGCTTTCGGATTTTTATTGTTTACATTCCACCATGAAGTATTCGGACCATACAGATTCACAAACTGACTTCTTGTTTCATTGGCTTTATCTGTTTGAAGCAGTTTTTCTTCATAGGTTGTTGCAATCAATTGATGAACACGAGGATTATCAGGATGATCTGGCCATAATTCAAGCATTCGTTCACGCAACGTAATCGCGGAAACGATATTTCCATAGCCTTCCTCTTGCTCTGCAATGCCCTCAAAAATACTACGAACATATTTAGTCTCAAATACCTTCTCTTGGTAGATCGACTCAATATATGGAGCCAACTCTCCTTCCATTCCCAATTCTTTAAATAAAAACACTATACTGAAAGTAGATAGCTTTAGGGTTTGCGTTTCAAAAGAGAATCTTGCCCCACCATAATTAAGAACTTTATTCTCTGCATAATCTAGCATTTTGGTTTGCAATGCCAATGATTCTTTGAGAACATCATAATCCCTACTTCCTTGTGTGTACTTTACCTGCGTCAGGAAATACAAACCTTCTTCCCATTCAAGGTCGGGAGGAGAACTATTTTCATAGGTTTGTGTAAAAAAACTTTCTGCTTTCGCAAACAGAGAATCTCGGAGATCTCGATTTTCTTCTCCTCTTGCTTGAACAGCCTGTCCCAAGTAAAACTTTCCAAGCTGAAGGGTCGCTTTATTTACATTGGAAGAATCTGGATACCGATCGACAATAAGCTGAAAATACTTTTGCGATTCATCTGGTGACGTGGGAAGTGACTGTTCATCACTATAGATATATCCCAGCATATATGCAGCTATATCTGCTGTAGAGGTTTTGGGAAAAGAATGTACAACCCGACGATACAACTCTATAGAGCGGGCATGATCAACCATAAGTTCAAGATCTTCCCCTGCCTCAAAAGCCTCGTCTAGTTTCTGCTTAACAATCTCTCTATCTTCATCAAAGTACATATTTCCTAGCTGCACCATAAGTTCTGCAGACTCTGGACTTTGTGGATAATTCTCAACAAAATATTCCATTTCTGCTCGCGCATCTTTTTGTGCTCTACTTTTTTCCTCCTTTAGATTTGTAATCCGCTCATCATACTGTCGACTCAATCTCTTTTTTTCTTGTTCTTCTCTCTCGTTTACGATTGTTTTCGCTATCCCAAAGAATTCTTCTAGACGAAGTCGATAACGATTCAAACTCTCTTTTCGATACTCCATATCGTTTTCATCTATTGGTAGAGAACCCACTTCTGCAGAAGATTCTTCTACGCTAATATCTTTTGGAAGATCTACCCTTTCTTCCGGATCTGTCGTTGTAGGAAGATTGGGTTCAGAAGAAGGCATGATTCCAGGATCTGAAGTTCTCTCCACAGAATCGTTTGAAGAAGATTCTTCTTCATCCTCATCATCGTCGCCATCATCTTCATCATCTTCATCTTCATCATCTTCATCATCTTCTTCTTCATCATCTTCTATATCAACTTCAGACGGAGAATCTTCTTGTGCAAAAGCAGGAGAGTCTAAGAGAAAGACAAAAAATGTAAGTCCAAACCAGTATCTCATGGTGTATCCTCTTCTTTCTCTGATTTTTCAATGGGTATTGCTTTATTTACAAGCGCTTGAGGAAGTTTTTTATTGATAATCGTAAACTCGTTCTCTTGCTTCCGTTTTTCTTCTTCTTTTTTGGTCTTCAGATTAAGAAGCTTTTGCTCTTTTTCCGTGAAACGATTCCATTGAATCTTTACAAGGCCCAAATCCGCTTCCAAAATATTTTGTGTAACAACATCCCGAATATGTTTAAAACCTTCACGGGAAGCTTCCAAACTTATGATGTCGACCGAACCTTGCGTCTTTTGAAAATCTGAGATTAACCGCACCACGCGACTTTCCTCTTGTTCTATCAAACGAATAATCTTTTTTAATTGTCGGTCTTGTACCTGCTTAAGATTATCTTCGAACCCCTCGGTTCCTTCAAAAAGATTGGGTAATATATCCCACGCCTGATTGAGTATCGATTGTTGTGATGATGTTCCAGACCAATATGAACGAAGATCTTTTTCGTGTAGTTTTTTCCATTTTGCTATAAGTCTTTTGTGTTGCTTTTTAGACGAAGTTGTATCGATGTCTACATATCCCATCACAATCATCTTTTGTGTCGGAGAAACAAGTTCTTTCAAAGTAGACTGAAGATCCTTTATTTCTGTACTTATATCTTTTTGCAGATCCACAATAAGCTGCTGCTGTGCAGGATTCTTTTCTTTACTGTCATACTTTTGCATGAGTGAATCAAAATCCTGCTTGAGCTTTATGACATTTGCACGCAATATCTCCGCATCATTTTGAACTGCTTCAACTTGAATCCGATGCGCCGCGACATACTCTTCTTTATTTTGAAGTGAAACATCTCGAAAAGCTTGATTATTTTTTTGCCAGACTTTCTGCATGCGATCAAGTTCTTTTCTACGACTCCCTGTCGATTTCTTAAGAAGGGTCTCGAACTCAAGTTGAACAGCTGAGAACAATAGGGAAAGCAATTGTGCTCGAAAAGAAGATATCTCTATTTTTTCATTTTGAATTGCACCGAGTTTTTTATTGTTCAAAATAAGCTCTTTCATCTCTTGAAGAGCTACTTTCATCTCTTCTAATTCTTGATACTCACTTTGTACTGTTTTACTCATATCAATTGCTTTCAATAAGTCTTTTTCTCCTTTGAGAATCTCCTTTGCATAATGTGGAAGATTTTTTGTTGCTCTAATCTCTTGAAAAGACTCAACAGAGAAAGGATCTGCTGACTGCGCATCACGCAATGAGAAGAAAAGATTTAGCGCCGCTTGCTCATTGCCGATTAAATCCCTCAACAAAACATCTACTTCTTTCAAAGATTTTTTACTGTCATTGAATGTTTTGCTTGCTTGTTCATTATTACCAGCATTCATTTGGATTCGACCTCGAATCAACTCCAATCGAATAGCATATTCGTGCTCAGGATATCCATATAAAAAAACATCGATCATTCGTGAAGCATCTTCCCAAGATTTATTTTTGATGTAGACCCAAACAAGCTCGTACACAACATCTGGATAAAAAGAAGAAGTACTTGGAACACGAGCATATGCAGCAATCGCTTTATCGTATTCCCCCATCTCAAGTAGCACGCGCCCCTGTGCTAGAATGGAGAGCTCATATACTTTCTGGTCTTCTGCGGTACCTATCTCTACAACATCAGAGATAAAAACTTTATCATTGACTACACGGTTTTGTAAACGCTCTTCTACTTTTGTAAAAAATGACATTGCTTGCTCAAACTCTCCAGAAGAAGCGTATGTCCCTCCTACAAAATACTGAGATCGATCATAAAAAACACTATCCTTGGGGATCTTGGATAGCAAGTCTCTTGACTCTTGTGTCTTATTTTGCCAATAGTAGCTTTTTCCTAGCGTATATTGTATCTTATGTGTACTTTTTACTTTGCCTGTATCTACATACTTAGACACAATCTTTTGAAAATCTTCATCACGGCCTGTACGTCCATATAACTCTAATAATCTTCGAACAGCATCTGGAAAAAACGGATGCCCTTCCTCATCGATGATGATCAAACACTCTTCTTCCAAAAGTAGTGTTCTGCCAAAAGCATCAGCACTCTCTATCAAAAACCATTGTGCTTTATGATGAAGTTTTGTATCGTATCTCAAAGAATTGTCTTTTACAAGAACGAAGAATAGCAATGTCGCCTCTTCATAATTCTCAAGCATAAATGCGCGTAATGCTTTGTTATACAAACGACCGGCCGCAACAGCTCCCAATACACCTTCCCTCTTTGTATAATTTTTTTCTAGTATCGAAAAAAAATCTTTTGTTTCCGCAACCGAATTCTCAAGATCAGAAAAAGGATCAGTAGGCTCAGCGAGCACTATATTAAACAAAGATAAGAACATGAAAAGCATAAAAAACCAAAGATCTAAAAGTCTGTTCCACTCATGGGTAGACATCGAGGCTCAAATGATATCTGAGGTTTATCCAAAAATGATACGCCAAACCCTTTCTTTTCAAATAATTCAACAATAAGCTGACACTCTTCGCCTTGCTTCGCGATAAATGTCCCTACACGATTTACGGTAAAACTATACTTATTGATATATGAGAATAAACCTCGTCCATTTCCTCTTAAGCTCACTTTAACCTCAACTGAGTGTTGTGCTGGGGTTATTTCCTTTTCGAGAATTTCATATTCTTTTTGTGAGGAGAGCATGACATCATCTCCACCTGCAGTAGGAAAATCTACACCATCAATACTAAATTGGATATTTCCGTCTAATACATACCCTGAACCAAGGTTATTTCGAATCCATACTTTCACTTTGGAACCTTGAACAGCCCCTTGAACAATACTTTCCTTCAACAAACGCAATGTCGCTTTGGATTTAAAAAAACGCTCTTTCAAGTCATTGACTTCATTCTCTACATCCATGAGCTGCTTATTAAATGTTCCATCTTCTTCAGATACCCCTTGTCTTGGGATACAAAACAAGAACAATAAACATAAAATAACCGATAATGTTCTTGTCATAAGGTAGCTCCTTTTCGTGTAGATTCGTAAGACGGAATACTCTTAATTTTTAAGAGCTATATTATCCAATTTTTTCGCTATTATTATTTATCAATTGTGGAAGTGCGGATCAACTTTTCAAGAAATGAATCTTGAAGTGTTCGAGCATGAACAGAACTAGTCTTGAGATCGTTCATGAAAATGACTACGGAATATGTATCACCATCTTGACCAAATACTAGTCCCCCAACACAAAAAACCCAATTTAAACTCCCAGTCTTTCCTCTCATCTTGCCGGCCGCATCTTCTTCCGAAAATCTTTTTCGTAATGTTCCATCAATTCCAGCAATCGACAAAGAACCCAAGTATTCAGCTTGAACGTATTTTGATCCATACATATCCGAAAAAACCAGACTAACTACACTCGGTGAGATGGATATATCACGACTCAGACCAGAGCCATTCACAATGACTAGGTCTTCTGAATCAGCCCCCAACTCCACAAGATAATCTCGAACTATATCTTGCGGAGGACTTTGCTGTTGAACACCCATCATAAGAAAAATACTCTCTGCAAAAAGATTTTGCGAAGATTTGTTCATCGTTTTGATCAAAGTACCTAATGAAGCTGAACGATGTCGATAAAATATGCTTTTATCGGTCGGCGCGTCTTGAAGTTTATGTTCACCATTTACGATGACACCATTTTGTCTTAGAACCTCCGCAAACTGCGACATAAAATAGTTTGAAGGACTATGTAGAGCACGATAATACGTCCGCTCTTGGTTCACTGGAACACGACCACCTACCGTAAATTCCATTTTATCATCTTGAATACTGCGAGATATGGATATCCGAGCTCTTGTATATGATCGAACAGTCTTAATATCATTCACAATTGTGATATCGGGGGAAGGATATTCGACAAAAACACTCGCCTTTTCTTTGTTCTTTTGACCAGCTCGAACACGTATTGCAAGACAGTTATAGTTCACACTTAAACTTGACGTCTTTGGAAAATATGCGGGACCATTTGCTATGTCTATGCTTTTATTCCAACCAGAGATGTGCGTATCCGGCCCAAAAATACTATTGTCGTAGTACACATTACCAGAGACTCGCCCAATACCTTGAACCTTGAGATCGTGAACAATCTTCCATAAATGATGTACTTCTAACGAAGGATCTCCTCCTCCTTTTATATAAAGATCACCATGCAAGACATTATCACGAATCTCACCATCTATAAAAACAAGCGTCTCAAATCGAAAGCTAGCACCTAGAACACGTAGTGCGGCTGCCGAAGTAATCGCCTTCATCACTGAAGCTGGAACCATGCCTTTATCTGCCTGATACCCAAAAACCTCTTCTTTTGTTCGTAGATTTACAATATGAATACCCACGTCTGAACTCTTAAATATATCGTGTTCAAATAGAGTTCGAAATTCTGTAGACATTGGGTAAGACGCATCAATCTCTATCTCTTGTGCAAAAACTTGTGCACTAAAGAGATACAGCAATATCGCTAGCCATTTCAAATCCCAACTCAACCAAACCTCCTCGTATACATGTATAATTCTATACTTATTCAAAAGTATTGTTTTGTCAATACTTTGTTGTGATATAGTTTTTTCGTTCTTTCACATTGGTACGAAACATGTTTATTTTTCTATCTTCTATTGTTTATTCTTTTCCTCACCAAGAGCGCATTCTTGATCAGGATGTCACTTCTGTTTTATCATTTCGTCCAAACACAATTTGGAGACATGCTGCCAACCTATCATTTTTTTCAGGACAATCCTACCAACTTAATTATTCCCAACACCAAGAAATCAAACAAGTCGGATACAGTTCTGTTTCAGAGGTATTGGGATTGGGTGTTTCTTATCATCAAAATGGAGATCAAAGATGGTGGAATACTACCACAGCACTCTCTATTCCTTTTTCTCCTAAATTTGGAGCTGGTCTTGTCTGGGGATGGCATCATCCTGGTAGTTCAACAGAACGGTATGATTCCTTTTCTACTGCTGATTTGAGTCTCTCATTTCGTCCCTTTTCGTTTCTTGGTTTTTCAGCTGGGACACGAAATCTAGGATCTTCTCATCCAGATGTGTCTACAGAATACTACTCTGGTCTTGGGCTTCGAACATTCTCCGGCGCTCTGGCTCTTGGAGCAGATTGGACTATGAAAGATAATGAAAACAGATATGAGGGAACGCTTACGCTACAGCCAATCTCTGGTCTTGAGATTCGGGTTTTCGGCAATTCAACAGGATCATGGGGAGGAGGATTACACCTTACCAATTCTTTGGGATACTTTGGCGGGAGTTACCACCCTGACCAGCAACAGATCAATTATGTTCAACGCGTTCCCAATGGAAGAGCAACGTTATCCAAAAACAAACTGGTCTCTTTTTCCCTTCGTTCTTCCTACTCATATCAGCCATCCAACCTTTTGTTTCAAAAGTCAGGGATGTCATATCTGGACATACTACATCAAATTCACGAAGCGGCCATTGCACAGGACGTACAAACAATTGTGTTCCGCATTCCAAGACTTCAGCTTTCTTATGCACAACTTCAAGAGATCGCACAAGAGATACAACATGCACGCAACACAGGAAAGGAAGTTGTTGTATATATAAATGGAGATGTCGATACAAAAAGCTATTTCCTCGCCTCGTTTGCGAACAAAATCCTTATGCACCCCGCAGCTAATTTTTCCGTTGTTGGCATATTTTCTGAGCGAATGTATCTTCGAGGATTTTTGGATCTCATTGGCGTCACACCGGAGGTTGTGAGACGATCTGCCTATAAATCCAGTCCAGAACAATTTACACACACCCAATCCTCTCCCGCATCTCAAGAACAAACCCAAGAACGTCTATCATCACTCTTCTCGAGAATCTGTAGCACAATTGCCAAAAATAGAAATATAGACACAAAAAAAGTTCAAGATTACATCGATCAAGCCCCTTATACTGCACAAGAATCCAAAGAAATTGGATTTATTGATGGCCTACACTATCCGGATGAACTTGAAGATTTGTTCGATGAGTGGTTTGACTCTCCTCAAAAAATAGACAATTATGGACGCAAGACGTTTGATGATGGTTGGGAACAGCAACCCGAAATCGCTGTTTTATACGCAAGTGGTATGATTGTCTCTGGATCTTCTCAAGATCCTGGATTGTTTGGTGGAATCAATATGGTTGGTTCACAAACCCTAATCAAACAAATCGAAAAAAGTCAAAAAGACGATAATATTAAAGCGGTTGTTCTGCGTGTCGACTCTCCAGGTGGATCAGCATTTGCCTCCGAAGAGATCTGGCGAGCATTACAGCTGTTAAAAAAGGAAAAACCTCTCATTATCAGCATGGGAGGTGTAGCCGCTTCTGGAGGATACTACATTGCAGCGGCAGGAGATCGGATTTTCGCCGAACCAACCACAGTAACAGGAAGCATCGGTGTATACATCAACCGGTTTCAATTGGACAAACTATATAATTTACTCGGTATTGGAGTCGAAAACTTCTCAATGGGAAATCATGCGGGAATATATGGAAAGAGCCAAGGATGGACATCATCTGAAAGAGAAAAAATGGAACATCTTGTAGAAGATGCATATCGTCTATTTAAAACACGTGTAGCTGATGGACGTTCGCTAACTCCTCAAGAAGTAGAAGCAATCGCGCAAGGAAGAGTATGGTCTGGAGAAGCAGCCAAAACACAAAAATTAGTCGATGAAATGGGAGGAATATATGAAGCCATTCTCCATGCAAAGCTAAAATCCGGCATTAAAAGTACAAAAGAAATCCAAATCCGAACTTTCTCTGGCACGCAAGATAGAAGTCTTCCTCTCACACAAATGGTCCAACAAAGTATCTCTAATCAGCAAACTTCGATCTTCACCCAAATTTCTAAAGAGCTTGCCCCCCTAACAAGAGATACGATTTGGGCAGTACTTCCATATTATGAATATCTTCAATAATCTTCCGGAAGAAGGTAGATTGCTCGTATTTGATCACATCTTTGTGTATTATTGAACAAATAGTTTATTGCTTCTTCACATTGTTCGTACGCATCATCAAGGGCTCGTGGTTCCAGAACAGAGCGCTCTGCAGCCCACTGATTACGACAAGAATCTGAAAAGTCTTGTTGGGAAGCAACACCAATATCACTCCAAGTAGCTGGCCAGTCTTCTAAACATTCATCAATTATATTCGCCGTTTCTTCACAAAGTAGAACACATGGATCTTGGGTGCAACTCATGCACAACATTAGCATAAAAAGAAGCCCATATTGATTTGAACGATTACGCATACATATTCCAAGTTCCTATTCATACTAAACTATAATAAGAACATGTTGTTTTCGGCAGGAAACAAAGAGTCTTCTGAAGCATATTTCTTGAGAAAATAAAAAAGTGGTCAGGGACAGACTTGAACTGTCGACCAAAGGATTTTCAATCCTCTACTCTACCAACTGAGCTACCCGACCACAATTTAAATTTTATTTTTGCTTTCCTCAAAAAGCTCGTAAATTATATTCTTTCCTATACAATATGTCAAACTATTTTGAGGCTTTTTCTATGTCCTTTTCCGGAATTGTTTTCGACTTTGATCACACACTCGCCTCATTACAAACCCAAGACTTTATCTTCTCCCCCCAAGCTCTCTTCATCTTTATTCGCATGATGAGACTCTGTGATCGAAACAGAGGATTCAGACAGATTGATCTATCACAAAATATTCGCTCTTCTTTCGGTGATGAAGACTTCACACTATTTACAGAGTATTCTTGTACGCTATATCGTCCCAAAAATATCCACCCCATAGTCTTACAGATCATTCAAGCTTGTGATAATCATCATATTCCTCGTGCT
Source organism: Deltaproteobacteria bacterium (assembly GCA_002683315.1). Classification (GTDB taxonomy): domain Bacteria; phylum Myxococcota_A; class UBA796; order UBA796; family UBA796. The sequence goes on from NYTD01000322.1 coordinate 9,645, forward strand.
ATTCTCAGTGATCATCCATGTTTGGATAAATTACGTGCAATCGGTCTTGAAAAAGGTTGGAGTTGTGTCGTTAACTGTCAAACATATGGAGCTCTAAAACCTCTTAATGATGCTCTTTATGCAGTATCCTCACAGCTGGGAATCCCACCAAATAACCTTGTTGTTATCGGAGACCGTCACGATAGTGATGGCCTCATGGCTCAATCAGCAGGTTCTGAATTTGTACATATTGATCAAGCCATTGATTTGTTGCAACGCATTCGTAACAAAATATAAAAGCAACAAATGCTAGCATTAGTTTTATTTTGAGGTTTTTATGATTTTTTCTCTTATCTTCCTTGCTATGGCAGAGATTCCAACAGGGAGCACCATACAAAAAGCGGCCAGTATCGATATTCCACCCGATGGCTTTACCGCTGTTTCATCACTTATTACTGAGATAATTCCCGAAGCCATCCCCGTTGATGACACACAAGGAGAAGGAGAAGGTCTTGGATGTGATTATACCTATGGAATTTCCGATGTTCTTGTATCATTGGATGTAGATCAAGCAACCATTACACCACAAAACGGATACCTTACACTTGATATTGTCATCTTATTAAGCCTAAATTCAGCTACAGACCGATTTGGTCTCGATTTTGTGGTTGATAGTTGTGGATGGTTCGATTCTGCATCACAATGCAACGGATATGTTACTCCTCTTCCCGTCAATGCACAAGCTCGTTTGGATCTGACGCTCATAGATCCTGATGGAGATGGAATCCAAGAACTTGATGCTACGATCTCGAATTTGGTTCTAGACTACACTGTAGATGCAGAAAACTTTGAATTAGAGTGTGTTGTAGGCTCCATATTGGATGCGCTTAACTGGATTGGAGTCGATGTATATAGCTTTGTTTTCGATCTTGTCGCTCCTACTCTACAAGAAGAACTAGAACAAGAGCTTCCAGAGTTGGAAGAAACGATAGAAGAAGCATTTGCAAATGCCACAATCAATCAAGAACTTGAGATAGACCAAACAGTTATGACTCTTCAGCTTTCACCTGAAGAGATCAACATCCTCCCAGAAGGATTACGGGTTTCATTTGATGGCATGACCAATGTGGCAGAAACAGCAGAATGTATTCTTTCTCTTGATACCGGAAATTCTGTTTCAACCCCTGGAGAACCCAACCCAATCGGAGAATTACAAGAACAGGCTGATCTCGGAATTGCAATTCAAGATGAGTTTGTCAACCAAGCTCTATACTCTTTATGGAGAGGTGGGGTATTATGCCAAACCATCGATGAAGATACTTTTGCACTGGACACGTCCATTCTCAATTTGCTCACAGGAAATTCTTTTACTGAAATATTTGAGGAAACAAAACCTATGATCTTAGAGGTTATTCCTTTATCGCCTCCAACCGTTAACATGCAAGAGAGTGATCACGTTGGAGTCTCAATCAAAGATCTTCAACTTGATTTCATCACAGAAATCGATCATCGTCGCGTTCGAGTCTTATCTATATCATTGGAAGCCCTTGCCGAATTACTCCTAAACTTCGATGCAAACACAGGCCTATTAGAAGGCCAACTGCAGATCGATCCAAGCTATGTGGTCGCCACCATCGGCAGTAATGAATTTCGCCCAAATGAATCACAACAAATTACAGACTCATTTGTTGAGCAATTCCCCTCTATTTTGGACCTGGTGGGTCTTGAAGAAATTCTTGGTGATCTCACATTCACACTTCCCTCTGTAGAAGGAATCGGTGTGAATCAGCTACTCACAGCCTCTACTGGTTCTGCACAAACAGATCTTGGCTTGTATAGTTCCATAGGACCTGTTCCATATACAGGAGGATGTTCCGAAGATGGAGAAGCAGGATGCTCTACAACACGTCTCCCTTCTGGAAAAGGCCTATTGTTGTTCATGGTGGCAATATTGGGATATCTTCGTCGCCGCGCCAGGTAAACCCTCGCAAAACATCTTCTCCTATTTTCTTGCCTTTTACAGCGTGTTTGGGATGTGTATGCACTTCAAATTGCCATGTAGAACCACTCCAATGATGCAGGTAGGCAAAAACATAGTTCGATGAAGGCGTATTGGGTATACAAGTTCCGATTAGATATTTCTCTTGGGTACTCCCATAAAAACCTCTATCTATAAATCCCCATGTGCAAAAGTCATACTTAGCTGGCTGTAGTGATACATCTTGAAAACGCCAGATCTCTACTGATACAGGCAAATCAATATGCGTAATCAACAACCGCCTTGAACCGAAACGGTTTTGAGGTATCAGCCTCCAAGATGCATTTATTTTTCCCTCTATTGGAAAGGATTTGTCTCGAAACACACCATCAAGAAAGGTTCCGGTTTGCATCCGCTCTTGATCGATGAATTGCTGCGTTTTCTTTACATCTTCTACATCCGGATCTACCTTAGAAGATGTCGGCTTCGGACAACCCAATAGAAAAACAAAGAAAAAATACATCATTATTATAGGATTCCCAAAGCCTTTCTATGCGACTCTCCTCCCCAGAGCGAGAGAAATAAATCTTTTTCTCGATCAGAGCTTGGATCGGTACACCATGACAGAATCTCATCGATCGATTCTCTAGGATAATCCATCAACTTCTTTGCCAGCATCACGGCATCATTTTGTGGTTCTTGTGAAATCTCATCAATAAGACCTATATTTAGAGCTTGTTGAGCCGTGATCTTTTGCGCCAAAACAAGCAATTGTCGCGCTCGATGAATCCCTACTTTTTCCAGCAGTCTCATTGCCCCACCCCATCCAGGAGAAACACCAAGTTTCGCATGCACAAAAGCAATAAACGAATCAGGATGAGCAAAAACAACATCTCCATACGTCGTCAGTTCTGCTCCTCCTCCTACTGCAGGTCCATTCAATGCGACGATAGTATAAATATTGTGCTCTCGAAATGCCCCTAGAGAATTGGACATACGTGTATTCATCTCTTGTGCCGATGCTTTACTCAAAAGAGCGTTCCTAACATCCTGTAAATCTCCACCTGCACAAAAAGATTTCGTCCCAGTAGATGACAAAATTACAACACGTGCCTTTTCTATAATCTCGAAGCAATGCTGCTCTAACTGGAGCATCATAATATGACTCATTGCATTTCTGGCTTGAGGATTATCAAGGCGTAGCAGCGCAATATCCTCCGAAATCCATTCTAGATGTATTACTCCTCTTCCCATGCTCTTTCCTTTGATAAAGTATCTCTATGTGTTAAATCCTCATAACCAATAATACGGAGTATTGTATGTTTTCCCTTTTCACTCTTTTCATTGCCTGCTCCAGCGCAGAATTTGATGTATCCGGAACCCCTGACGGTTCTGACTTTACGGCTGAAACAGCATATTGGGGCAACCAATTCATTGTATTTCTTGATCAAGAAATCGATTGTATTGATATGTGGTGGGTCCAAACCTTTAATCTTCAAGGAGAAGATCCTCCCACAAGTCGCGATCTTCGAGCACTACAAATCACCTATAATAATGAAGAGGAAGAGATTTTTGAAGGAACCTATACACTTGGGGGAGAAGCCCCGATCAAAACGGAATTCTTAGAGATCACCGGTGAGACATTTAACGTATCTCGTGCAGCAGAAGGAATCTTGGAACTGGATGAAAAAATTGAAGACAAAGCCTTATCAGGAGGGGTCAACTTTGTTTTTTCCGAAGGGGCCATCTCCGGAACATTTACCAATATCACTTGGTGCAACAACATCAAGTGA
>NYTD01000323.1 GCA_002683315.1 Deltaproteobacteria bacterium
AGCCCGGAGCATAGGCGATTCTGGTCAAGGGGGGCAGGTTCTTCTCTCCGCGCAAGCTTGGGCAAGGGCCCAGCTAAACGCCCAGAATTTGGATGTGTCTCCCATACATATGGGAACATATCGCCTGCCCAATGAAGAGACGGTTCAGTTTGTTCAGGTGCTTCCAACAGCACTGTCATCCAAACGAGAGTTTTCAAAGCAGTCTTTTCGCAAATGCGAACAAGTGATGCCGGGCTACTATGATGCTCCACAAGCATCCTCTGAAATTTTTGTGGGATTTGTTCTGATTTCCATGCGTGAAGAACTCATGCTGTATGAAGATATTGCGCAAGAAGTTTTCTCCATTTTTCAGACGGTTCTGCTCGGCGATCTGACAAAGCACAATGGATATCTGTGTCAAGAAGAGGAGGGGACCTTTATGGTTGTCTTTTCAGAATTAGAGAGTGCTGTTGCATTCTCAACGGAGTTTCATGCTTCGTTGCTGTCTTGTCACTGGCCAGAAAGTCTGGCTCAAACTCCATCTTCCGATGGGCTACAAGCACGTATCGGACTTTTTTCGGGTGTACCTGTTGAGAAACGACCACACAATACATCAGGAAGAGCAGATTACTTCGGACCCGTCCTAAATCGAGCTGCTCGTATGGCATATGCAGCACATAGTGGGCGTACACTTATTCCGCACTATCTGGTTGAGAGGTTTGGGAGCGAGTTGCAAGAGAAGTATGTGCTTCAGAGTGTTGGCCAGCATGCTTTCAAAGGAATAGACACGCTATTTGATGTGGATGATATAGCATTATCACAAACCCAAGCTCCTCCTATTTTGTCCACGGTGACGCTAGAGCGATTTAATGCGCTTTTGCTCGAGGGGATGAAGGGTGGAGGCCCGTCATAGGGTTCAAGATAGTTTTTTGACATATGAGGTCTCGCGTGCGAGTTGTACATCTTTTGGGAACTTCTTTGAACCTCGTAATCGTAGGGTAACTCAATGAAAACAGAACGAGCCTTACTTTGGAAATTAGCATGGCCTGTCATGATGACTACCGGAGCGAGCATGAGTTTGGGCGTAGTCGATATGCTTATGGTCGGCCGATTGGGCACAACTGCGATTGCTTCACTATCGGTATCGGTGACATGGATGTTTGCTGTTGGAGTTTTTGGTCGAAACATTTCAGGTGGTGTTGAACCATTGGTATCCCAAGCTGTTGGAGAAAATCAACAATTAATTCGTTCTGGATTGTATCAACATCTATTGTACATGATGCTACTCGTGCTGATTCCTCAAGTTTTTTTGTACACGTTTGCTGAACAAGCTCTTCTCCTTCTCCACCAAGAAGAGGAGATTGCTCAACTTGCAGGACAATATTCTTCTGTGATGGCGATTGCAATACCAGCGGAGCTTCTCTTCTTTTACTCTATGCGCTTCTTTCAGGCGATGGAAGAAGTGAAAAGTGCGACATTGGCTGTTTTGGTAGCCAATTTATGTAATGTTATCGCCAATTATGTGATGATTTTTGTTTTTGGTTGGGGGGTTGTGGGTTCGGCATGGGCGAGTTGTATCTCATCGTATGTGATGTGTTTTGTGCTTTTGTGGAATGTTCGTAGTTATCTCTTTGATTTTCTCTCTGTTCGACAACCTTTTTCGACCCGTACCATTCAAAAAATATGGTCCTTTGGCTGGCCAACGGGATTACAGATTTCATTGGAAGTATGGGGATTTGTTCTCTCTGTCCTGTTTGCAGGATGGATTGGAACAAAAGAGCAAGCAGCTCATGCTATTGTTTTAAATATTTCCAGTCTTTGTTTTATGCTTCCACTTGGTTTGTCTGTGGCTGCCGCTACGAGAGTCGGCATGATGGTTGGTTCACAAGGAGACTGGAAAAATGCCATATGGACTGCACTAAAAGCAACCATGATGATTGAATTGGTTATTGTTTCATGTTTGTTTTTGGGGGCTCCATGGCTGACACGATTTTATACGAATGAGCCGGAGTTAATTGAGATAGCGGTTCCTCTTTTATATTTGTGTGCTCTTTTTCAAGTTTTTGATGGTCTTCAAGTTGTAGGGCTTGGGATTCTTCGCGGTATGGGAGATGTTCGAGCGCCACTACTCTTTCATTTTGTCGCATATTGGCTTATTGGAATCCCACTTTCTTTATGGTTGGCATTTGAATTAAAATGGGGAGTTCAGGGTATATGGTCTGGTCTTGCGATAGCATTGGCGATTGTCGCTTTACTGTGTATAGCAAGGATTTTATATTGGGTTCGTCGTGGTGTGCGTTCTCTTTATGAGCGAGAGAAATAAGCGAGTGTTTGTTTCATGCCATCTTCGGGAAGTGTATGCTCTTTGTATCCAAAATCTTGGATTGCTCCACTGAGATTATAATAGTGGGAAGAAGCAAGTTGACGAGCGACAAATCGTGTCATCATTGGCTCTCCTGAAAGAGAGAAAGAGTTCCACACCCACTCTAGTAATCCTCCAATACGCTGTGCCCAAAATAAGGGAATGGTTCGGGTAATGGGGGGCTTGTTGAGAGATACGAGGAGATTATTGATCCATTCCCACAAAACAACTGGCTCCAGATCGGTAATGAAATATGCCTTTCCTGCATTGTTCGCTTCTTGAGAAAGAGCATCGGCAGCAAGAATATGCGCATATGCTGCATTTTCGACATAACAAATTCCGACTTTGTTTGTTCCATCACCGACAATTCGTAATCGATGTGCTCTTTCTAGAATGCGAGGAACAAGATGGGGATCTTCAGGACCCCAGATTAAATGTGGTCGTAGTGCTGTAGTATGAAAATCATTGCAGTTCTCTGCAAGAACCAACTTTTCCGCCTCGGCCTTGCTATGGGGATAATGACTGAGAAAGGTTGTAGGGTAGGGGCAATCTTGTTCGGAAAGATTGATCTCATCTCCTCCATTCCACACAGCAGAAGGAGAGCTGGTATGAACAAACTTGGATATACCGACAGCCTTGCTGGCTTGGAGGAGATTGTTTGTACCATCAACATTTATCCGCCAGTACTCTTCTTTTTTTCCCCATACTCCGGCCTTTGCCGCAGTATGAATGACAACATCGATACCTTCGAGTATGGGACGTAGATCATGTTGTACAGAAAGATCGATCTGAAAACATTGTGCGCCAATTTTTTCGATATGAGGGTATGAAGAACGTCCCACAACACAGACTTGATCTCCGCGTTCTAGTAGTTGTCGTACGATTGCAGAGCCCAAAAAACCTCCTCCGCCGGTGACAAGATATTTCATGGTTTGTTCTCCGTCATGTGATGATGCAGTCCTGATATAAGATCTTGAGAGTTTGACCATCCGCGTTGTATCGATAACTTCTCTAATAAGGAGTGAATATCATCGTGTCCAATCTGGGGGTGTTTTTGGTAGTTTGGATGTAGAGGATGACACCATTCAGGATTGTGTATCGAAAAGAAACTTCGACATGCGAGCGGACGAACATCATAGACAGAGCACTTTCCATCTTCCAACAGGGGGCATGGCTTACACTTTTTTTTCCAGACTTGTTGTCGAAGACGCGAATCTTCTTGGGGCAGCTGATTCCAGTCTTGGAAATACATTTCGATGCGTTTTTTTTGGTGTGCATGTATCTTTGTAACGATTCTCTCTACCTCTATTGCACTAACTCCGTGCGGGTTGTCAAAGCAACAATGAAAACAGCCAGAACCACATCTGAATCCTTCAAATAAGGCGAGTTGATTGTAATATTCATCAATAGCATCCCAAAAATGCTGAAGATATATTTTTTTCTGTTCTTTCTCTTTGGCCTGTACGGAGAATTTCAACATGTACCACGCTTGTTGAAGTATGTGGTTGCATTTCTCTATATGCGCGTTCACGAAGAAGGTGCCGTCCAGACTTCTTTTGCCCAGTCGCGCAAAAGAAGACGTTTGATCTTTGCATTGTGACGGACATCTACAGGGAATTCAGGATGAAAGAGAACGTGTTTTATGGAAATGGTTTTCGGATTTTTTGATCCCAATTCCAAAAGTTCCTCTGGTGGACATTTCATGTTTTTGTGTTTTTCTATAATGATGATGGGGGTTCCATCAACTTCGATCAACGCACTTCGAGAAACTGCCGGATGTTGGTTAAAGATGGCTTCACATGGTACGGGAAACATCAATGTGCCGTCTTCGCATTGGACGCGATGAGACTTTCTTCCGCAGAACCACAGTCTTCCTTTCGAATCAAAGTATCCAAGATCTCCCATTCTATGCCAAAAAGTTCCATTTTTATCATAAATCTTGGATTTTTTGGTATGTTCAGGCTCTTCTTTGTATTCACTGGTGACCACAGCTCCTTGGACACAGATTTCACCGATATCTCCATTGGAGAGGCATCGTTCATCAGACCATTGTTCAATGGTATCATCATTGATCGTTATGATGCGAACCGTGATATCTGGAACCGGATGTCCAACACAGGTTCCTTCTCCTATTTGTGTGCGGAATTGTGTGTCCTCTAATACTTCTTTTGAACCAATTGTGGCTACGGGTAATGATTCTGTAGCACCATATGGGGTATGGATTTGTGCGCCATCGGAAAGAATAGATTCAAACTGTTTATGTAAAATAGGCGGAATGGGGGCGCCGGCAGATAAGATTCGTTGTAGGGTTGGAAGCTCTATTTTTTGATCGACGCAGTACTGCGCAAAAGGTTTCCATAGAGATGGAGATGCAAAAGCATTGGTAATATTATAGGTTCGGATTGCATCTGTCAGTATTTTGGGATCTGCCTTTGCGGGCTTTGTGGGATCCATTTCAGGAATCACGACTGTCATTCCCATCGCAAGGGAAAATAGTCCGAAAAGGGGAAAGCAAGGTAGATCTCTTTCGCCTTGTTTAATGTCATACATGGACTGTAGTTGATCTGTTTGGGCTTCAAATATTCCGTGTGTATAGCGGACTCCTTTGGCGGGTCCAGTCGAACCGGATGTAAATAAAATGGACGCTTCACAATCAATCGTTGTTGGAGCGCAATCCAATGGCGAAGAGTCAGAGGATTTTATTTTGGACAGTCTATATCCACCCCATAACCAAGAGCCCCATCCTACCGTTACTTTAATCTCTACAGACGAGAAGTAGCGTGTAAATAATAATGATGCGAACATTGCTTTGGGTATACCGATAAGTACACGAGGCTTAATTCGTTGTACACAAGATAGAAGGCCTTCTCTACCCATACCGGGATCAATAAGAACGAGGATTGCACCTATTTTGTATAGTGCAAAGCACATGGGCATAAATTCCAGACATGGAGTGACAAAAAGGGATACGCGATCTCCTTTTTTTATGCCTATGTTCAAGAAGCCACGTGCATAGGCGTTAATCAAAGATTCTGTTTGAGAAAAATCTAACTGCGTGACGGAGCCTTTATAGGGGTAGATAATCGCAGGAGTATTGGGCTGTTGAGCTGCTTGAGCAGTTATGCGATTGGCAATGTTTACATGCATGGTATACCTCAATAGGAGGGTACCTATAACCGATTATCCGTTGAGTTGTTTTTGATTGAAGCCAAAGCGTACCTTCAGACTTAGATCAGATTTGCTTACTTCTATTCGAACATCTTCCACACTCATATTGAAGTTTAGTGAGCCTCCTGAAGGTGCGAGCATATCATCAAGTTGGTCTTTCTTAATCAGTGGGATTTTGTCGAAACGATCCACTTGTTGTTCGAGAAGTTTACTCGCGGCTTCGGATACAAGTTGTAAAATAGCACTTTCACCAAGATGAATGGCAGGTTCCTGAACGGTCCCAAGAACCGCATTGTGATTCTGGTCAAAACGTATATCTCCCAAATGACAAGAAGCCCCCAGTCTTTTATTGATTTCAAAAGGGATTTCAATGTTGTTTTTTAGAAGAACAAGATTTCCTTTTACGATGGCCTTTACATGTGCATCGACACCTATTTTTTGCTCATCGTAATGAAAGTCTGTTCCTCGATCATCAATATGTACACTCCAGTCTCCCTCAACATGCACAAGTTCATCAATGATTTTATAGACCTGATGTTTGTTTTGAGACCAAAGTTCGGAGACACGTGACTTGGCTTTCACCAGTCCTGTATTCTGTCCTTGCTGCTCGAGAAGTGCCGAGACTTTTTCACGAACTTGAAGTTGTTTTACACCTTTGTAAATCGTTTTACCCAGATCAAAGGCTCCTTGTGAGACTTGGAACGGAAGGGCGCCCCCTACAAGATCGTTCCAAAGTGATTTTCCAATTGACAAAGAAAGATGATATTCCGACATTGATTTCGCCTGTGTTGTGGTTCTCAATTATCCTATCTTTTTCTATCAATACATCCAACAGCTAACTTTATTCTATTTTCTAAAGTCGTCATGAATTGTGTTTAAATAATGTTTTTGAATATAAAAATAAAAAAAATGATTTCTTTGCTATCTTTTTGTCTCAAGGAACGTATACTAATTTTAGTGTTCGTGACTTCTTTGCGAACATTATCAACACAAGTGCAAACATAGCACAATAATACGGAGGTTATGAATGAAGTTTTTGGCCAATTCCACCAACGAAAAATATACGAGACGACTCAACTCTTATGGGAGAGAGAAGCTAGAAAAACCGTTGGTTCGCCACAAATTTGATTCGGACAATGTCACCATTCGAACAGATCTTGAAGATGTAGGCACATCGATTCAACTCAAGGTCGTTGTGATGATTCCCGGGGAAGCAAAGCAACTTATTACAGCCACAGAAGAAGATATCAATGCTGTTATTGATGTAGCATCTGATAAGCTTGAGCGTGTACTCAATGATCTTTCCGATCGTAAAAGAGCCACACGTCGTTCTGCAGAGGTAGCTCAAGACCATACTGAAGAGTTTGGTGAAGATGATTATCTCACTGATGGGGAAGAAGAAGCACTTCGTGAAATGGGAGCATTGGACGATATCTTAGATATCTAAACCGATTGCTCGCACGTACATGATTCAAGCATCACCTTTTTGGTGATGCTTTTGCATTTAGAGCAAAAACAACAGCATCCTAATAACGATGCAGTGTGTAGGGTATTTTTTGAACTGAAGTAGAGAAGACTCGAAGAATCGTATATTGTATCTAAATTAGGATTCACATATTTCTTGTTTATTCAAAAAACCTTGCCGACATAAGAGTCTACTGTGTGTTATGAATACAGTCTAATGATTGATTTATGTGCTGTTTTAAAGCTATTTTGGGAGGCGTAATGTGGTTGTTCTTATCATGTGTGGTTCAAAATACAGATGACACACAGAAAGAAGTTTGGGATTCTTCAATTTTGGAACCTTCACAACCTGATTCTTCCATTGCATCGGAGCCTTCATCTATTGATACAGGTGAGTGGCCATCAGACCCATGGGTTGTAATTGGTGGAGGGGTATGGCATACATGTGCAGTAGATCAAAATAAACAGACACATTGTTGGGGTAGAAATCTTGAGGGGCAAAGTGAACCACCTCAAGATGTTCCGTTTCGTGAGGTTACCGGAGGAAGACTTTTTTCTTGTGGACTATCATTTGATTCTTTTGTCCATTGTTGGGGTGATTATTCTTTCACAGTTCCACAAGAACGATTTTTATCAATCTCAGCAGGAAAAGACTTTTTGTGTGGAATTGTCGAAGATCAGTCCATCCTTTGTGCAGGTTTTTCTCATGATCCTCCCGTTGGGACATTTACTCAGATAGATGCAGGTAATGGTCATGTTTGTGCTGTTAACACTGTTCGTAAGGTGGAATGCTTTGGTGACAATGCAAGCGGTCAGTGTTCTTCTCCTGATGACTCTTTTGATATTGTACAGGCTGGGTTTTTTCATAGCTGTGCCCAAAATTCAGATGGGGTTCAATGTTGGGGGAGTGCACAAGATGGAGCAACCAATGTTCCTATTGCACAAGGAGTAGGATTGTGGACAGGAAATTATCATAACTGTATTTTGAATTCGAATCAGCAAGCTGTTTGTTGGGGGGGAGAAAGTTTTGATTTGGATGGCGGTATTGTAGGGGCGCGATTTCGTGCATTGCATCTGGGAGGATTTCATACCTGTGGATTGACCCTTGAAGATGGTATTTTTTGTGATGGCGAGAATACACAAGGTCAAACAGAGGTGCCCGTTGATTAGTGTAGTTGTTCGATGTAGGAAGGAGATTGAACAAGCGTTGTTCTCACATTGGAGTAATGAATCGTTCTCTATAGATTCAGAATTTATTGATGGGAAGATGACAGCGGGTGTTGTTCATAGTATCCCAAAAGCTCCTATGATTAACTGGAATGAGCAAACTCAGAATTTTTTGAATTTTTATCTTCAGCAAACGACAGACTTTGTACAACAATTAATGGTACGAAGTCAGCGACCTTCTGTTTGTATCGTTGTATCCTCAAGTGTTGTATATGGAAGTCAAGTAGATCAAGTGGAAGAGGGTAAGCCTGTAGAAAATAATGTATGGGCAGATTGGATCGTACAATATGAGAATATATTTTCTTCTTTGGATAAAGTAGGGATTCGAGTTGTATATATTCGAAGTGGTGTTGTTCTTGTGGAAGGTAGCATTCCGAGTACATATTTATATGCAGGAAAAAAAGAGGATTGGGTCTCTTGGATATCCTCAAGAGATTTATGTCGGTTTATAGACCACTGTCTACGATTGGATCGTGCAAAGGGAATGTATCATCTTGCTTCTTCGAATTGGGTTCAAAAAAAATCGTGTATCAGAAACAAAAGAATACGTGCATTTTCGAGGATTCGAACGTTCATACAAGGTGAGAGTATCTTTTCGCCTTCGCAAAAGATTGTTTCTCGTCGGATTAAGGATTTAGAATTTCACTTTTCACAAGAGAATGTTGTGAAAATCAAGAATTAAAATAGCTATTTTCGATATAAGTGATAATATTGGATCTTTGATCACTGTGATTATGATGTCTTGGGAGTGCATTCATGGCAGAAGATACACAGGTTTTTGGAACCTATATTCTAGAAAAAAAACTTCATAAGAGTATGGAAGGGGCTAGTTATCTGGCACATAAACCAGAGAATCCCAAAAAGAAGTTTTTTCTTAAAAAGCTTCTTCCTGACTATTCTTTAAATGCTGCATATCGAAAACATTTTGAGTATTATGCAGATCGAATGAGAGCATTTCATCTTCAAGGGATTCTCTCCCCTGTTGAGTATATCTTCGAAGCCAGAGAATTGGGTGTGGTCTATCCATTTATCGACCGTCCTTTACTTGCAGATATTATAAAGAAGGGAGATAAATCATTAGAAGACATATCTCATATGTTTACTCCTATGTCAGGATCTCTTGATATCTTACATGAACAAGGATTGGTTCATGGTGCACTTCATCCATCAAATATTATGGTGAAAGAAGATGGATCACTGCTTTTGTTAAATATGGGTATTTGTCGTGAAACTCAATGGATGGACTTTTTTCCAGAATTGTTTTGTAGAGCACCTGAACAGATTTTTGAGAGAAAAAACACAGCACAAGCAGATCGATATTGCTTTGGTACGATGATATATGCTTTCATAGCAGGTTCTTTTCCTTGGCCAGATAAGACAACGCTTGAAGAAAGTCTTGAGATGAGACGGAATGACTCTATTTTATCTATTTCTTCGTTTGTCTATTCGATCGATCCAGAGTTATTGGTTGCGATTACAAAGATGTTATCTTTGCATCCAGCAGAGCGTTTGTCTTCGTGTACGGATTTGATCAATATTCTTGATAAAGCGATGCTAAGGGTGGAAGAATCCTCAGAATTGGGAATTCCTCCAGAGGAGCTGAAAAGAATTCAAGAAGAAGTGGATCGTCTTGATCAAGAGCTCTCCAAGTTGGAAAAGAAAATTGCCTCGTATGATCTGCGAATCAAGCAAGCTATGCAAGACAAAGATCAAAGTCTTCAGAGAATTCAGCAAAAGACAAAGAGCATTCAAGAGAAGTACTCTCCACAAATCATTGAAGCAGAGCAAAGATTTAATAAGCACAAAAAAACGAAATTGACATTTTTTGAGCAGATACAAGCTCGATTTTCTCCAAAGATCCGCGAAGAAAAGTTGGAAAAGAAAAAGCTTTTAGAAGAAGAATGGATTCGACTGAGTACAGAACGTAATGAAGCCATCATAAAAGAGAATACTCGTGTAGAGCAAGAAAAAGAGGGAATCATGCTCACATTTCGTCGCGCTACAGATAAGGTTCGCAATGTGTTGGATCCGCTGCGCGAAAAATACCAAGAGATTGAAGAGAAATTTTTTGAGTATGGAGAGTTAAATCCCCGTCTTCTTGGTTTCCGAGCAAAAAAACGTTTTTCTTTTGCTACGATAAAAGTGGGAAATATTTGTGAAGATATGAAGCTACTTCCATCTGGTGTTTTTCAGATGGGAGACTCTAGAGCCCTGAATCCTGATCCAGATTCTCTTCCACAGCATGAAGTCTCATTTGCGAAGGCGTTTTGGATCTCGTTGCTCCCTGTTACACAAGAGTTTTACCGTTCTGTCGTTGGAAAAAATCCAAGTTTTCAAAAACATCCCAAAAATCCTGTGGAAATGGTTACCTGGTATGATGCTGTTCGCTTTTGCAATACTCTCTCGTTACGAGAGGGGTTGAATCCGGTCTACGATATCATAGAAGAAGAAGAACTTATCGTAAAGTGGAATCAAAACGAGTCGGGGTATCGACTTCCCACAGAAGCAGAATGGGAATATGCTGCACGTGCGGATAGTGATTATTTATATGCAGGCTCCAATCGAGCAAATGAAGTTTCTTGGACATCCAAAAATAGTCAAGGCGTTTCTCATGCAGTTGGGAAAAAGAAACCCAATGTATGGGGGCTATACGATATGAGTGGAAATGTATGGGAGTGGTGCTGGGACTGGAAAGGCCCCTACAAAAAGAATTCGGCGGCAGATCCAATTGGAGCCAAAGAAGGAAATGGTCGGATATTTCGCGGAGGATCATTTCTTGTGAAAGAAGATATCTTGCCTGTTTCACACCGCGGATTTGAAAATCCGAATATGCGCGCAGAAACGGTAGGGTTTCGATTGGTTCGGGATGCGCGTTAGAGTAGGTTTTATGAGTTTGTTCAGACAAACCAATGTGCGTATGGCTCTTGTGCTAGGCATTGAGCTGCGCCACGAATGGTCGCTTGTTGTGGGTTGTCAATTAAGATAACGGGTAGATTTAGCTTTTCTTGCAGGAATAGATCAAGTTCTGTTAATTGTGCCCCTCCTCCGCAAAGAACGATTCCATTTTCCATGAGATCAGTAACAATACGAGGACTTAATTCCGTAAAGAATTTAGTAATATGTGTGACGAAGGAAGACAAAATGGGACAGAGCGCGGCACGAACATCACTGGAATGAATCATCAGTTCAAGTGGTTGACCACTAGAGATGTGTTTGCACGGGATGTTTCGTTCTTGGTCTGGAGCCAACGTTTGGATATTACATAGAGTCTGTTTGATCTGTTCAATATATTGTGCGCTAATGATCGAGTGATACTTATTTTTACAGTATGTTGCGATGGCTGTGTTGATATGTTTTCCTCCCATTGGGATGTATACACTTTTATATAGATTGGAGTGACATAAAACTCCTAACTCTGTTCCATTATATCCTATGTTCATCACCATTAGAGCAGTAGACCCATCAAGAGGCAAAGAGCAGCCCATCGCAGAACATATGAGGCTATTTAGCTGAATGATATCTTTTCCTGCGGTTCTTTGAAGAATCCCAGAGAGGGTCTTGGGTGCTTCGTTGGCGAAGTATTGTGAAAAACCTACAACAGAACGTGGCTTGAGTAGAGGTTTTCCTCCAAGTGATTTTTGAATTACTAGTCGAATAAGATCTTCAGCGAGCTTGGGATTTTGAATCCCTCCCTGCAGAGGAAAGATCGCTTGCTGGTGTTGTGGTGTTCGACCAACCATCAAAAGAGCTGTGTGTCCATATTCAAGTATGGTTATTTTGCCTTTTTTATTTTCTGCGATCACAACAGCAGGTTCTTCAATATAGGTTTCCCTACCCTTGGAGTACACTCGGATATTGGAGGTTCCGATATCCAGAGCGATTTCATTAATGAGTAATCCAAAGGCTTGATCCAACATATTCTGAGTTTGCCTGAAGGTTGTTTGTGTGGAGAAGAATGATTATAGTATTAACTGAAACACAATACTGCATCAAAGTGATGTTTGTGTGATGTAGTATATCTAAGTTTGCGCGTTGTTATTTTAATAGTGGCTGCATATCGTGTTTTAGTAAAAGCAATCATGGAAGTGTAATGTTTGTTCTTTTTTTTGTGGTATTCATATTTATACTTGTTCTTCCCATGATCATGGATCGACTTATATATGAGGTGACATATCGAAATCGTATTGTAGAGCTTCATTTGGAGGCAGAGAACGCATCTGCATTTATGGTTGGTGGGCGAACATATTTGCAATTAGAAAATCTAATCAAACAGTCAAATATACAAATTGTCACTCTGTACATTAAAGATAATGGACTTTCGTTTTCTCAAAACCAAGCGTTAAGACTGTTATTGAAGCGTATTCAAAAATCAGGGAAGCAGATTTGGGTTTATCTTTATGCACGAGAGCGGACTTCTCTTTATCTCGCTTCAGTGGCTGACAAACTATATATGTTTCCGACGGGAGCCATATTTTGGATGGGCCTTGGCGGGCATCATCCTTTTTATAAAAAAATGCTTGATCGACTTGGAGTGAAAGCAGACTTTGAGCGTGCAGGATCATACAAAAGTTTTGCTGAACCCTACACAAAAGAGCAGGCTTCACAAGAGTATAAAGAGCAATATAGCTCCTTGCTTGACTCTATCCAGCTACAGCTGTTAGAGGGGGTATCAAATGATCGAGATGTCAATATTGACAAACTCAAGGCTTTATTACATTCTTCACCTATTGATGCCCAAAAAGCCCTAGAATTGGGGATTGTAGATGTTCTTGCCTATGAAGATCAATTTGTACAAGAGGCAAAAGAGTGTACCAAGAGCAGTTCGATCTCTTTGTCAGCCTTAAGTCGATGGGTACAATGGCGAAAGTATTGCAATTGGTATGCTCGTTCTCATCCCAAAATAGCAGTGTTGCATTTGAATGGGGCCATACATGAGCAAGGTGACGATGGAAATCGAATTATTCAACACCAAGTATGTAAGCAATTGCAGTATCTCAAAAAAAATGATGCCATTCGATCTGTTGTTTTGCTGGTAAATTCTCCTGGAGGATCAGCGCAAGCATCGGAAGGAATTCTTAGAGAGGTAGAATTGCTGACAAGAGAAAAGCCAGTGGTTGCTTTTTTCTCTTCTGTAGCAGCATCAGGAGGGTATTATCTCAGTTCCATGGTTGGGGAGATTATTGCTTTGCCAAGTACAATAACAGGCTCGATTGGTGTCGTTGGTGGAAAGCTGGTTGTGCAAGAAGCAGCGCAAAAGATAGGCATCCATTTGGAAGATATTTCAGTAAGCGATGATCACAATATGTTCTCATTGTTGACTCCCTTTTCGGAAGATCAAAGAAATCGTTTCCAAGGTTTTTTGATGCAAACCTATGATCGTTTTCTTCAAGTCGTTTCAGGTGGCAGGGGAATGCCAATTCAAGCAGTGCAAAAAATAGCACAAGGAAGAGTCTATACTGGTGCGCAAGCGCTAGAAAATGGATTGGTAGATCGACTTGGAGATCTGAATCTTGCATTAGAGCGGGCAAAGGTTCGAGCAAATCTCAAGAGCTACGAAGTGGTTCATATACGAACGAGAGTGACATGGAGAGCGAAGATAAAACGCCAAATGCGTCCATTCGGTATTGTGAAGCTTCCAGAATCACTCTCTTTGGTACGTGTGCACTCTATGGTACCTTTGACATATTGGACGGAATGGGAAGAGTTTGATGTTCTTCACGATCAATCACCACTTCCGTAGATATATTGGTATTCCATTAGGTATCCAAGGACACGCTTGACGTACTTTCGAGTTTCTGTATATCCAACATCTTCTGCAAATTCTTCTGCCAATATAGGAGTGTGGGTGTAATTGTTCATCCATCGTTCCACTGCTTCAGGCCCACCATTATAGCCGGCAATAATAAGAGGTAGCGTGTGGCTTACGGGTTGTTGTGAGAATCGAGTCTCAAGACGCTTGAGCTCCTCTGTTCCCAGACGTGCATTGTATCCAGCGATAAATAAGTAGTCGGGATCATAGCTCATGGATGGAAAGAGGCGTTTGTGGTGTACTTCTCCCACAAATGGCATCAGTTGCATGAGGCCTCTAGCATCTGCAACGGAACGTACATATGGTTTCATCGCGCTTTCGGCTTTCATAATCGCATATGGTAGTAATTTGGGTATGGTACTCCCTTCCAAAATCGTTGATATTGTATTGGCAAACGGACGAGGATAGCATGCTTGTTGTGCAAGTGGACTTCCATTTTTCCAAGGTGAGACACAGTACGGTTTGGCTAGTTTCATTGCTTTTTGAAAGTTACCGGCATGGATATAAGAGTGTGCGAGGAGAAGTTTTGATGTTTTGGTGCTTGCTTTAGGAAGAACGTATGCAAGTTCATATTGTGCCCAAAGTAGGAAACCAGCATCGGATAGTTGTTTTGCGATATGATAGGATGAGATATCGATTTCTTTGGGAATACTTGGTAATGAGAGAGCCTCAGGTGATGGGAGTTCTTGTTGTGCCAAGCGTAGTGAGAACCATGCTTGGCCATTGGTGGGGTATTTCTCAAGAAGAGTTTCGAGAGTTTGCGTTGGGTCTTCTCCTTGATTTTTTTGAAGTTGTGCTTTCCAGTGGAGTGCGTAAGGAGCATACGTAGATCTTGGATAGCCAGAAGTGAGAGAGTCAATTTCTATGATGGCTTCTTTATGTTGTTTATTTTTAATCAAAGACCAGATCAAAAACCATTTGGTCTTGGGTGTGTCAGTGGAATAGCGCTTTATATGTGCCCGAAATAGAGGTATGGCCTTTGCATATTCTCCTTTGTCAAAGGCCAGATAAGGAACTTTAAAGCTTGCGAGTTTTGCCTTTTTATGTGTGGGGTATGTTGTAAATAGTTTGGTATATTCTTTTGCTGCTCGCTCGTAATCGCCAGTGCGAGACAGTGCGATACCAATATTGAATAGATCATACCCCGAATGTGTTTTTTGTGCATCGTATCGTTCAATTGCCAATGGGTAATCTCGAGCTTGAAAGGCTGCATATGCAGATTGAGATGTACTTTTTTGAGGTGGAAGGAGAGAAATATAGGCGTTGGCTTCTTTGTATAATCGCATCTTATTGAGTGTGGATACTCTTTTTTGAATATATGCTGTACCTTTTTCGGTTTTGGGATTTGGAACGACTTCTCCAATATCAAGGAGAAGATTTTCTGATTTTTGAGAATATGGAGATGTTGGGTTGTGTGTCCAAATCGTATATAAGACTGGGATAGCGGCAGGGATTCGTCCTTGGTCTATTGCATTTTGTGCGAGAAGCCATCGAACTTCTGCAGGATCGATATCTCCGTGCTGGGGACGAAATCCTTTTTTGATTCGTTTCTTTGTCAGAAGAGCATTCAGTTTTTTGCGAGCAGCTTTCCTTTCAGATAGTTTGAGCAGTATTTTAGCATAGAGGATTTCTTTTTGAGGTCCTTCCACAGCTTCTTGTACTGTTTCAAGGGCTTTTTTGTACTGATCGGTTTCATATAAACTTTGTGCTCTCAATAGTAAGGCGTAGGGAGCCAATGATGACGTCGGGGACTCATAATAGGAAAGTGCTTGTTCGTGTTTACCTTGATTGGCAAGGCATTGACCTAGGGCCATTCGATAATGAAATTCTTTGGGAGGGGGAGATATAGCCAATGCGGCTGGACAATCATATGTTCGAAGCGCCTCGCTAATGGGAGAGGCGAAAACAGTAGACAAAAGAAGAGTAAGCATAATATACCAAACTGTAGACGTGTCAATACTTTAACATAGAGTCTTCAATTTTTAAAACTTTTGTTGAATTGTATATTCCTATTTTCACTTATACTATGTGTTTTATTAAGGACTTTGGCTTTGTTTTTTGAAATAGTTCAACAAGACTTTGGTCTTTGCATCTGCTCTGGTTATCACACAAATAAAGCCTTTGGTTGGCGTTATCTAGGTATGATAGGAGGAGAGAGCAGGAATGGGAGATGTTAATGTTATCTTCTGGATGATCGCTATGCTCTTGCCTCTTGAGTGTTATTATGAGAAGACTATAGCAAAGTATTTTCGAGAAAAGAGAGTTGATAAGAGTATTATTGGTCGATAGTACGCCTATGAATAGGTACGTAAATGGTGTGCGAAACCCTATGCTGCGTGATACGTGGCAAATATGGCACCAAAAACACAATGTTATTCGAATTCTCTACATGACACCAACCCATTACTATGACCTCAAAAATTCCAACAATATCGGTCGAAAAGTTAAATTATCACTTATTAAGAAGGATATGTAGTGAACATCTTGATCAAGATGTATGTACAATCCAAGAATACATTGCTCTCTCTTTTGGGAGACAAAATCTAGAATCTGTGTTGTTATTCCTATGGTATCAGGTGAAGAAATTACAGATTCTCTTACACTCATTAGATAAGAGGTATTTCAAGAAAGTCTTCTCTCTTCTGCATAAACTTCATGTTCGTGCATCAACGATTGATAATATGGTGATGTTTGATATGGAAAAGAAAGAAAATCTTTTGGTCGATGCTGTG
>NYTD01000324.1 GCA_002683315.1 Deltaproteobacteria bacterium
CTGTAGATACGTCGAGTGGGGACAGCTGGGAGTGTATCATCACACCCAATGATGGAACCGATGATGGCTTGTCCGTGCAAGTGTCAGTGATTGTTGATGCCAATGCCGAAGGGGCGGTGGGCGGTGTGATCTGTGCGAGTGCCGGAATAGGTACCGATGCAGCTGGGTATGTCATGACCGGCTGTTTGGCAGAGTTGGGTATTGCGGGTGACCATGCGAGTGATGGTGGTGGATATACATGGCAGCCCGGGACTATGTATGTGTTTGATCCCCAATAATATCGATGGCGTCCAACACGAACGTAGTGTTACTTTGGCGTATATAAATTTGTAAAACGAGGAATTAATTATGGATTTTGAGGCTTTTTTAATTTTGTTGGTGCCCCTTGGGTTTATTGGTTTCATAGCATTTATTATTATTTATGCGTCTCGAATAGCCAAAAAACGCGCAGCCGATATTCTCGCGATCGCACAAGAAAAAGGATATTCGTATCAGTCGGATGATAAAAATGATGAGAAGATGTATATGCAATATAGTTTTTTTCGTCTGTTTACCTCTGGTAGAAATAGAAAGGCGTCGAATATCATTTCGTTTCAAGAGGGTAATAAGACGATAACTTTTTTTGATTATAGGTATACGACAGGGAGTGGAAAAAATAAAAGTACACATCTATCGACAAACATTATCATTCATCAGCAAAACCTTCACTTTCCGCATTTTTTTATACGTCGACAGGTGGCTGTGTTTGATTTTCTTGGGAAAATGTTTGGTGGGCAAGATATTAATTATGATGAGGATGAAGAGTTTTCAAAGGCATTTGTCCTACAAGGGCAAGACGAAGAACAGACTCGGAAATGTTTCTCTAGATCTGAGAATCGTTTTCCATTTCTCATTTTTGAGGATCAAAACGTGACTTTTGAAGCGAAAGAGCAATATTTTCACTATCGACACGAAGGATATATTTCGGTAGATAAGTTGCCTGAAATTGTACAGCAAGTCCAAGATTTGGTCTCTTCTTTAGAAGTCTAGATTCATATCTTTTGGAGCAAGTATCTCGGATCTACGATAAAAAAATCTGTTGTTTCCTTACAATGGAAGTTTGTTCATGAAACGTAAGATTGGCTGCATATTGGAATACAAACAAATGATGCAAAGATATCTTGTAGAAGGAGAATTTATCTTAGTTGTGTACAGCCAGAGGTGGGACTTTTAATAAAGATACGCGTCTTCTTGATATCCGATAATCATGGAATCTTGTACTAGTGGAACGGATGTATTGCATTGAATTATATTTCAATACCAATACCTACGTCGTAGGTAAAACGGAGTTTTTTCTCTGCTATTCTTCAAATCCTTGAAACTCAATGTAGTCGAGCTCAAGTTGAAAATCTCCATCAGTGAATACAGAATTTCTCAATTCTATGCGGATTACTTCTGAAAGAGCATTTGCCGTGAGTTCTTCATCGGTTTCTATCTCTCCGAAGTTTGTCATTTTGTACTGAGTGAAATCAGATAGAGGAATAGTTACAGTAGTCCATTCTTCACTTGTTGGGAGTACTTCATGTCGAAACTCGGGCATATACCATGCTGCGTGATCAGCCAAAATCATCATGAAGTCTTGACCAGATGATTTGTATGAGACTTCGACTTGTGTGTAATCTTCAAGCTCGTATTCTCTGTTTGGACTACGTAGAGATACAAAGCCCCCATTGTTATCTGTCGATACTTCACCACTGAAGATCAATGTTTTGTCGGTGGATTGAACAGAACTTGTGGACACACCACCCATAACATCATCATTTAGTGGGAACCAGCTTGCATTTCCATCTTCACCAAATTCGATACGGAGGGAAAACATTTCTTTTTCTGGTTCCAAAACTTCTTCTGGAACTGTTTCGGAGGTTCCGCACGCAACCATAACGCTTAAAAATAAAGTAACTGACATAAATACTCCTACATAATCTTCTTACGCAGTAATACGGCTCGTCAAATGATCTAAATCAAATTTTAGTCGAAGCATGGGTCAATCGTTCTTTATATAGTCGGTTGACGAATTGACTGATTGTAATATATTGAAAATGATTCTCATTATTAATAAGGTGTGTTATGAAATTACATTTTTTTATTGCTTCTCTCCTCATGCTTACTTCTTGTCAAGATAAGCCAGCAGCCAAAGAAGAGCCTGTAGCTCAAGAAAAACCTTCCAAACCACAGAAAAAAGAAGTTGTATCGGAAAAGAAAGAAGTAAAGCCTACATCTCTCAAGGAAACGTACAAATCTCAAGCTGAGTCTTTGATCTCCAAAATAGAAGGAAATGCTGCTGTAGAAGAGATAGACAAGCTCTCCCAAAATCTGACCAAAACAGGGTTGGCTATGATCCCAGCTTTGATAAAGCTGCATCCAGAATGTACCGAGTATCTCAATGCAATTCTCAAAGTAGGTTCAACGTTGCATACACTTTCTTTGGAAGAGATTGAGTCTGGGTATCATGCAGATGGAAAGCTACCAAAGATGTCTTCTCCAACTTGCTATCATGGCAAGGATTTGGTTGTTCATCCAGCAACTGTTACAGCGATGGCCAAAGCAGGTTTGAGTGATCGAGAGAGTGCCAAGCATGAAATCCAAGAAGTTATCGCGCATCTTGGTGAAGTACATCTTGAGAAAAAATAATTGATTTCGTCCTTTTTCAATCTTGGTGTTGTATGGAAACATAGCATTGGGAGAGAATATGACAGAAAAAATGAAAGAGGTTCTGTTGTACTGTTTGGCAGAAGAATATGAATTCTATCCAGAAGAGTATTCAAAAAAAACAATACGAGCACTTCTAAGTAAAGATCTTGTTACTCAAGAAGATGACGAATACTATGAGATTACCGAGAAAGGGATTCGAGCTCTCGGATTGACTGCTACGATTCGAGTAAAAAAAGCCAAGACCATAATAAAAAAGATCATGTCCATACTTTCTGGAGAAGAAGTAGAGATTCTTTCTACCAACGAAATTCCTGCGATTGCTGCGGAAGAAGACCATTGTAATGATCGTGTGCTATGGCACGATTTCAATGAAGCGCTCTTTGCAACTCCTTTTTATGGAGATGAAATTGAATATGTAATCGCTCAGATCGCGTGTGATTATGCCAAGAGAAAAGGACATGCTCTTGATTTTGATCGTGTACGTCATTTGCTGGTTTTTTATCCACAAGAAGACTAAGGTATAGTTTTTGATTGTGTGAAATAATATACTTTGACCCAAAAAACCAAGATGTATTTGTGAAGTGCTCTGTTTCGTGGGTCGTATAAGAGAGTACATAATGAAGATAGCCTGTTTCCTCAAGATGCCTTTCGATGTATCTGGAACTGTCAATGTTGTGATGAAACGGTAATACACACGATGTGTTCGATACTGATTGAATGATATTGTATAGTCAAAATAGCAGCCGTATCTTTACAGTGAATATCTCATTATGTGTCTTTTTGGGCTTCATTGTAAGGTTTATTCAACAAGTATGAAACAAAGGATTGTTTGTGTAGAAATAAATATTTGTAATGCTAACTTTGGATTCTCAAAACTACATATCAGTAGATTAATGGAGGTCAATCATGCATATGTTCTTTTCTTCTCTTTTTATCTCTTGTTCACAGGTTGATTCTTCATCGGTATCCGTTGGTTTTTTACAATCTGACGTGGATGAAAATACCATGTCTCGGGTACACATCCCTAGTGATATTGATGGATACAATGAACCAGGATCGATTTTGGGGGAAGGATATGAAAAGAATTTTCATGCACTCCCGACCAATGGTAGTCTTGATGTCGAGCCGTGGTCTGATACCTACTGGCCCGAAAACAAAGGTGGAATCGCACATCGTTGGCGTACAGACGAGTCTTTTGATTATCAACTCTATACCAAAGAAGAATTGATAGAAGGTGGATTAAGCATGGCCGAATACCTTTCGCCTGCTGAAAAATACGATCTTCTTGTAGGCAATTATGATTGGGGATTAACCTACGGCGCACTTTCTGCGGGGAGTCCTACAGAAGCAAGTTGGACTGGTTATTGTCATGGTTGGTCTCCAGCAAGTTTGGCATATGATGAGCCTCATCCTGTTGTATTAGAAAACCCTGATGGAATTCGAATTCCATTTGGCTCTTCCGATATTAAAGCATTACTGACGTATTTTCGTGGAGAAGTACTTAGCTCAGATTATCCTGAGCATGACTGGCGAGCAGAGATATTAACACTTGGAAGCCAGTGTGGTTCTGAAAAGGTCTTTGATCCTTCTTGCTACGATAGTAATCCAGCATCTTTTCACCTTGTCATGACCAACCAACTTGGAATTCGTGGAGAAGGCTTCAACATGGATGTCGATAACAAATATCAAAAATGGAATCAGCCTGTCTTTGCATACCGAAGTCGGGTTTTATATACAATGGATCCAGATATTTCTTCTAGTGAAGGTTCTGTAGAACGACTTATAATTGAAAGCAATGTATCATGGGGACTTGAAATAGAACCGAGCTATCACCCTGTTCTCAATACTTCTCATCAATCAACGAAGGATGAAACATACTTTTATTCTTTGGATCTCGATGAGAAAGGAGATGTGATTGGTGGTCAATGGTTGGTTAAAGCTCAAAATGGTGGTTTTATCTCTTTAAATGATGCTTTGGATTATCTATCAACGCAAGATGAAAATAATGATGGACGACCTGATTATGATGAATCTGAGGTATCTAATATCATTTGGCAACACTTTTCGTTTCCCGATTATATTTGGATTCAGGTTGATGCAGACTTTCCTCAGGAATTCAAAAATTTGAGTAGCAAATATGCATTGATTTCCTTGACTCGTTCTTCGCGTCAAGAGTTATTTGACTACTTCGGAAAGCTTGAAGAGCTATATGAGAGAAGTGTGGAATAAGTTTGATTTATTGACGCTATCTAATTTTCACAGCAAGACATGAGCCTTGCTGTTTGAATATTGAACGAATATTGGGATTCAGCAAAATATCGGAATCGATCCAATTCTCTACAATTTTGATCACACCATGGGCAAATTCATCTTGCGGTTGTTGTTGTAATATTTTTCGTGCGTATGAGCGCGCTTGATTGAGACGAAATGTAGGATCATATTCTCTTATACAAGCAGCTCGAAGCCATATTGTAGCGATTTGACGCATTGCTTCTAGATCTTTAGTTTTGATAGGAACAGAAGATATCGTGGTTGTATCAAGAATGTGTTCTGTGATTGTATGTGCAATCTGATGTGCTCCTTTGGATGTAGGATGAACCCAATCATAAAAGAGATCAAGATCATATTCTTCGTTTTGTATCATCGAATCGTATACATCAATCATTTCAATATTTTTTTCTTGAGCAATGCTTCGTATGATGTTTTGTATAGAAGAGCGGGCTCTTAAGCGTAAAGAATCATAGTCAACGGAGTCAACAAGAGCTTGTTCATCCCAAACCCCTTTTTCATATTGCTGTCTCCACCATTTCCAAGCAACAGGTGCCGATTTTGGGTATTTTTGACGGAGAGTCTTCAAGCGTAACGTTTCTTCTTCTTTTGGGGGGCCTTCTACACTCCAAGTTGGGTCATAACCGGTTCTTAGTATGGCTTGTGTGATCACAATTGGCTGTATGTTCTTCTCAAGAGCAAAATCAATAATCTTTCCCAGTGTACGTGAAAATTCTTCTTCAACCGCTTTTTCTTGGGCGAATCCTCCATATGGAGACGGGGATTTTGATACGAGAACAGAAGGAGGAGGTTGGGCTGAGGTGACAAACAATCGATAGAGGGCAGAACGCCATAACGTTGGTGAAAAATCTTGCGGCACGTGAAAAAATTCATTGTTTCCATCATAGATCAAAAGGATATCAATATCCCATACATATGCTTTTTGGAGTACTTTGTAGGTATCAGAGCTTCGACCACCATTGATACCCAAATTAATAATCTCATATTTTTGGGTTGAGTTTTGTTGTAATATTTGACGTAACGATCCTACAATACCTTGCTCTTCATCTGTTGTAATAGGGTCTGTGCCAACAGGACGATATGGAAACCCAAATATTGGCGAACCACCCATAAATAGAATTCTTGTTGTGTCTTTCGCTTTCTTTTTGGCAAATGAAACAGGACGAAATGATTGACAGCGAAATGTGACGCTATCCTTTGTTTCTTCTAGAGAATACCAATTGGGATCAATAAGCCAAGCGTGCTGAGCATACTGTTCGAGCATCAAAAGACCGAATAGTACAGCGCATAGCATAGAGAATAACAAACGATAGAGTGCTCTTGACGATGACATTGTATTCCTTATTTTTTGTCTATCCATTGTTCTTGTAATATTTGAGTTTCGCAATCTGAGGTTGAGAGCTCTATTGAACGTATGTTCCTTCAA
Source organism: Deltaproteobacteria bacterium (assembly GCA_002683315.1). Classification (GTDB taxonomy): domain Bacteria; phylum Myxococcota_A; class UBA796; order UBA796; family UBA796. Next base: position 6,407 of record NYTD01000324.1, read on the forward strand.
GATAATAGGGACACGGTGAACTGGCACCGGTATTGTGGATGTCAATCGTTTCATTTTCTGCGACAGGTATACGGATGTTCCCATTGGTAGATGCAGAGTGTATATTTTCACGTGTCATGACTCTTAGATCTCCTTCCAAGAGTAGATTTCCACTGATGTATACATCACAGGTTTCGGGTTGATTGCCACCCATAATGATGCTTTGAATGATAAACATCTTTCCTGTTGGAATAGTATGAACCACTTGTGAGGAGTTAATGGGAATAGATCCTGTTAGATGCACATATGGGCTACCAATCTCAATGTGATAGCCAGAGATATGAAAGGTGCAATTGTCTCCCACCGCTTTAACCTTTAGTGTGCTGCCAGCATCGATGCGCAACAGTCCTTTTCCCAAAAAGAGTGTTCCGTGGCCCGATGTATCCATTACTCCTGATTTTCCGTTTACGATTTGTGTGCTATCCTGATACAGATCGCAATTTCTAGAGGACTGGAAGGCTGTGGTAATAAGGAAGTCATATTGGGTTGATTGTGTAAATACGTCGGTTTCTTGACCAGATTGAATCGTTCCTTGATAGTATGCAAACGGAGTTGATCCGGTGGATACATTGGGGTGAGTGGGCTCGTGGGCATGGGTTGATAGGAGTCCAGAGTACAGGAACCATAAGAGAATAGATTGGAGACACATAAAAACCTCAATTGTCGATAGGCACACTGTTTTGGGTTGTGTACCGTAGCGCATGAGTACATACTATTCAGATTGCTCCTTTTCATCATGCTTTAACCAGCGACTTTTTTGATCGAGGAGTTTTTTCATCTCTTTTCCATTTTGGGGAAGTTCTTTGGGGGGAAGATCAAGATGGTTGGGAGGGATTTCTTCCACGTATTGAGAAAAGACACCATGGGTGAGTGCGATAGAGTACTGCGGAAGCGTTCGGTTTCTTCTAAATTCACCAATGGGAATCACGGTAGAAGCAAATCCTTCTTCGGTTTTACTTTGGACTTGTGCAAGTGTTTCTCCGTTTGGAGATACGATAATCGATTGACCACCATACGGAGAATCGTAGGGAATGTTGGCCATAGCGCTGTAGTAGTTATTGACCATTGCTGTGTGTACGATGTCGGATTGGAAGAAAAGTGTGGAGGTACGTAGCATGATTTCAGTGCCTTTCATCCCAAAGACATTGAATACAAGAGGATCCAACTGTGCAGTGCTAACAGATAAATTTCCAAATTCTGTTTGTACAACAGGAAATTCATCATCGAGTCCATATTTTTCTCGAAATCGATCTTGAACAGTTTCAACAGTAGTCGTTGATATTTCGAATGTGGGATAAAAACGTTTGATATTTCGTGGTTTCCATACTTTCTTTCGAATCTCTCCTTTTCTATCAATAATTGTATTGATGCTTAGGACATGTCCAGGAAAGTCTTTGTCTTTGGCGTATGCACCAAAAACAACATAGGCATCGCATTCTTTTGCGAATTCTGCCAACATATTGCTCTCATTTCCGGGAATCTCGATGGCCATGTTCAATTTTTGGTCTCGATTACCGTAAAAGTATCCACTCAGTGGGAACTCATGAAATAAAATAATATCGGGCTTTTGTTCCGCTGAACATGCTTTTCTACCCATTGCAATCATATGTTCAGCGTTCTTTTTTAGGATTTCTTTTGCTTGTGCGATATCTTTTATTTGATCCGCATCGGTTTGAACTACGGTCAGGATAATCTCTTCTTTTTCAAGAGGCATGGTACTGTAGGTACCATCTTTTTGAACCATTGTGTTTTGATTTTTTAACGTTGTCTGAGGAGTAGGAATAGAAGATGGTTCTATATTGGTTTGCGTCGCTTCTTTGATTGAACAAGCTACCAATAAAGCTGAAATACCAAAAATCATGGAAGTCTCCATTTGCGTATAAAGGTGTAATCTTGATGGATTCTAATCCGTATGTTCTATCTATTTTAGAGTCTTTTCCAAGTTGTTTCATTTATGGTTTCGATTTTATATTATTTATCTTCTGTCTAGTAGATAAGAGGGAGGCTTTATGTTGGTATTTATATTTTTTGCTTGTATGAGCGTTGAAGAAGAGAAAACGGAATCTATAGAAGATGTGGTTGATTTTGACATCGATCTTGAAGACCCGGTACAAAACACCCAAGCATTTGTAAAAATGCGTGGAAGTCTTGATGAAAACCAAGAGGTTGTTTTTTATTGGGACGGATACATTTATAACCAAGAAAAGATGGATCCATTTGCATCACCGGAAACATCATATGGTTCAAGTCCTATTCTGGCTTTTGAAGGATTCAATATTGCTCGTTTTGAGAAAATCAATGATACCGAGTATCAGATGTTGTCTCGTGAAATTACAGTCTATAAAGATTTATTCGGCAATATTATTGATTGTTTTGCCAATTATAAAATCAATGTTGAAGATTCATCACGTGTTCCGGTTGTACATGTTCAAAATGATCCAGTGAATTTTGTGGTTGGTCAAAGTTATTACAAGGAGATTCAAGATTTAATCGTATGGGATATGGATATATTTCTAGCCTATCCATCTCCTTTGAAGGTTGAAGACTATCCTGCATATTCGGCCAGTAACACATATCAAAGTGCTGAGATTTTTGATTTTTACAGCAAGCGCTCAGATCTTGCCGATCCGTCTCAAATCAGTGTTCCGGTTCATCTTACATGGGTTCGATATGGTCAATATCTACCATGGATGCAGGCGGGACAAAAAGAAGGTTCTCTTGTCTATCATGCGCAAGGACATAAGGTTATGGAAGGCTGGGATGGTTTACCAGAACACCTAAAAGAGTGGACTTTGGAGAATGCGCCAGAATTCCAGCATGCCCCAGCAAATCCTATTTACGGATCCAATATCACAAGCTGGCGTTACATGAAGCAGCTCCTTGAAGATAATACGTATCCAGAAGAGTGCCAATAATATGAGGTTGGGTAGTGATTTTTAGGTTCTTTGGTTGAAAATACAGAAGTTTGAATTTGACTATCCAATTTTTTATTGCTGTTTTTCTTTTGGCTTGAATATCGAAATTCTGATTTTTGCTGTTCCAATCGATATATTTTAAGACAGAGAAGTGATCTATGCTTTGTGTTGCAATATGTAAGAATTACGATGAGTTCACATGAAGTAAACCTTAATATTTTCTTAGACAAAGATGGAGATCTCATTAAGGATAAATACGTATAGATTCTGTCTGTATTGTGTACGTTTCAATCATTAAGAGTTCAATTATGTTTTTATTTTTCCTAATCTCTTGTGCGACACCATTTCTAAAAGTTAAATCAGATGCGCTTGTGCAACCAGCCCCCACGCTGATGACTACTGCTGTCATCAATACAGTAGACAATGATGCGGAAGTTGATCTATTTGATATGGTTCAAAGTAAAGATATGGACGAAATAGGTTTTCATCTTATGACACAAAGTATACAGATGCTTGATCAGCAAGGTTTTCAGGTCTATCTTGATAAAGAACAAGCGCAGAGTCTTTCTCTCTTAAAAGGAGATATTGCAGAAGCGGGAAAGTCTTTATCTACCGTTCTTGGCGGTGTATGGTTCTCCAAAGAAACATCGGAAACCGTGATCGACAATAATACCATTTTGCTTGACTCATATCGTAATCGTTTGATCGGTACGCTCAACACAGAAAAAGAAAATGAGCACTTTTTGTTTGTTTCTGCAAAGTTAAGTGAGACAGAAGGTTTTTTGGTAATGCGTCGGGTACATCTCTTAATCGATTATGTTATTCTTAATGAATCGGGAATCGTAGTGTTTCGTGCACGTGGTATCGGAGAAGGGAAACAGTCCTTCCTATTTGCAGATAAATCTCGAAAGAGTCTCTCTCTTGCCATCGAGAATGCCATCCAAAGCATCGAAGCACAGACCAAGCAGGAGCTCTAAGATCTGTTTGAAAGATCTTTCAGAATTTCTATTGCACGTACTGTTTTTATTTCTGGAACAAAGATATGATCGTGATGGTATGCTGCAATCACATTCGCCGGAATATTTTCTGTTGCCAAAGCATGAGAAATAGCCGCTGTTAAACCGACTGCATTCAAACTAGAGTGTATCTGTAATGTTATGCAAGCGAAGATGGTTTCATAGTGTAGTGCATGTGCTTGGGCTATATGCTGTTCCAGTATGAGTGTGGTTCCCTCACGCTCTTGAAACATGCCTAGTGGTTGAATTTTTGACCAATCAACAGAGTGTCCTTTTGGAATATGAGTAAAAACGAATCGATGATCGTGTACTGTAGGATTTAGACTACGAAGCAAAATGTGAAGCTCTGTTTCTCCGCTCATATTTTCTCTTTGTTTATGGGGCATGGTAAATAAATCGTGGTCTCTTTGGGAGATAGATGTAAGATATTTTTTGGGGTATTAGTATTGACTTGTGCAAGAAAAATTTCAAACAGAAAGTAGGGGTACTAGAAAAATCTCAGATTCTGTGTTGCTACAAGTTTATGATATTATGTAAAGATGTGTCCAGCGTAGCTCGTATCTAATGATTGTGGAAGCGCTTCCAGCTTTCCAGTGTATTTTTCATCAGCATTGCGATGGTCATCGGGCCCACACCACCAGGAACAGGAGTGATTGCTTTTGCTTTTTCTCTTGCAGAATCAAAGTCGACATCGCCACATAGAGAGCCATTTTCTGAGCGATTGATTCCAACATCGATGACAATGCAGTCTTCTTTAAGTGCAGAACCATGTACGAAATTGGCTTTTCCAACCGCCGCCACAACAATATCTGCACGAGATAAGTGGTCATTGAGATTCTGCGTGCGGGAGTGACAAAGTGTCACGGTACAGTTGTGTTGCTCGAGCAATTGTGCGACGGGTCTTCCCACAATATTAGAACGCCCAATCACGACAGCATGCAAACCGGATAAAGGTATGTCTAGCGATTCAAGCATTACAGCAATCCCTTTTGCGGTACAGGGAATAAGATGTCCTTGTCCTTGCGAGAGTAAACCGGCATTGTAAGGGTGAAATCCGTCGACGTCTTTTTCAGGTTTGATTCGCTTGAGAACCAAACTGGAGTCGATGTGATTGGGTAGAGGAAGTTGTACAAGGATACCGTGAATTTTTTCATCTTGGTTTAGTCTATCTATCAAAGTCAAAAGCTCCTCTTGTGGAGTATCTTCAGAAAGAAGATGTGTCTCTTGATGATATCCCAAGGACATTGCCCGCTTGTGCTTTCGCGAAACATAGATTTTGGAGGCAGGGTCTTCACCAACCAAGACAACAGCAAGTCCGGGTTTTTGATCTTCTCCTTCAAGTTCTTGTTTTATCTGTGCAAATACTTCTTTTGCGATTTTTTTACCGGAAATAAGCATACAATCTCCATGAATTGTGCACAACCTAAATGATGAATTCGATGTTTTCTAACCGATGTCACGTAATTGTCTATGAGATGGATTCTTTACCAGATCATTTCTCCCTTGCTCAATATTTCACGACGTTCTAATCGCTGAGCATCGATATCAAAGATGTCTTCGTGTGGGCATGACAAACCAGCAATTCGACCATAGTTGGAGACTCGGTCGAGATAGAGCAGATTTGTTTTTTGCGAGAGGATATAGCTATCCACAAAAATCTTGATCATATTTCGTTTTTGTCCGGTTCGATCCATATGCTCAATCTTTCGATTGAAGTAGATGATTTTCTCTTTTGGAAAAACTTGTTGTGTGAGTGCTTCAATCTGGGAGAAGTCCGAGACTAGATAGATGGAACATTGTTCATAAACACCCTTGTGAATAAGGTCTTCTTTAATTTTGATAAGTTTTTGAACGACTTCTTCAGGAGAACGCTCGTAGATTTTTTCATTTCCTCTATTTTGAGAAGCTTCGGGAATGACGTAATCTCCAAAGCGAATTTGTACACCCACGACATATTGGTGATTGTTCAGCAATCGTTTTGCGACGGAGGTTACGTTTGACTTTGGAACCATTATTTCTGTGTATAGAGTTTTGTATAGTGCTGTGATGTCTTCAAGAAAATTCCGATGTGCAAATCGTTTGTTTTTATAGATATATTGTGCGATCTCTTGGTTATTGTAAAATACGTGAATCGGTTCAAGATAGAGGTCTTCTGATTCCATTAGATAAGATCGAAATGTATCTTGTTTGTCAATACAGTTGTGTAATTTGATGTTTATGTTGGGAGGCAGTACGTTCTCAGTAAACGCAAACTGTTGAAAATCCACATATCTGGTGATGGGTTCTTTGGTCCATAAGATATAGAATTTCCGATTGAGAAGTTTGGCGATGAGCATGCACGATATCATACCGACAATTCTATCGCC